>JAIDMV010000133.1 GCA_029050385.1 Anaeroplasmataceae bacterium
GTAACACCCGCTCTATTGCATTTTGAATCGTCTTATTATTAATATCTGAAATTCCATAATCTAATTCAATTCTACACTCAAAATCCTCAAAAAATAGAGTTGTCAAACTAAATTCGTTTTCTTTCTCTTTATATTTTCCGTAGCAAATAATTGGTGTCCCTACTTGAAGCTTAAAACGCAAGTAATCTCCAGAAAATATAATGCATTTTATTTTTCGTTCATTGACAATTACATAAAAAACAAAAGCTCTTGATCTTTTAACAGTTTTTATCCAAACCGGTCTTGATGCAACAATTGCTTTAAAGCAAAGAATTTCTCCACTAAAAGCATGTGCATTATCGACTTGATAAAAATAATATCTTTTCGGAAATTTTAAAAGAAGGTCCTTTGGAGTATAAATATGGTTTGCATTGAGTCTATCTAAGGTGACAGGTCCAATATGCTTAATATCCTTTAATTCCAAGTTCATCCCTCCTTTTAAGTGTGGAAAAATGGTTGGATTCCTCCAACCATCACTTTTTTTATCAAGAAATTATTCTACAGCTATAATATAAGAATAAATATCCTGTTCGCCGTCAATAATCTCTACTTCAACGTTCTCATTTACCTTTTGGCAAAGCTCTTCTAACGCTTCTTTTTCCTCTTCTTTAACATCTTTACCACAGAAGAACGTTACAATCTGGCTTTCTTCATCAATGAGTTTCTTTAATAAACTTTCTAATGCATCATTCTGTTTCTTTGTAGAAACCACAATTTCACCATTGGCAATTCCCATAAAATCACCTTCAGCGATTTTAACTCCGCCAATTTCTGTATCTCTTACAGAATAAGTGATTTCACCTGTTTTAACATTCTCAACAGCTTCCATCATCGCTGCCAAATTTGTTTCCATATCAGCCTCAGGGTCAAATACCATTAAGGAGGCATAGCCTTGAGCAATTGTTTTAGCCTTTAACACTTCTACTTTTGAGCCTTTTACCATAGTTGCAGCTTGACTTGCAGCCATAACTACATTTCCATTATTAGGAATGATAATAATCTTTTCAGCATTTACCATAGTACATGCTTCAACAAAAGCTTCTGTAGATGGATTCATTGTTTGACCACCTTCAATGATGTAATCAACACCTAAATCCTTAAAGGTTTGAGATATACCTTCACCAAAACATACAGCAACCAAAGCAAAAGCCTTTTTAGGACCATTTCCAAGTTCCTTAGCACCTGTTTTTAGGTGGGTATGCTGAATTTTTTGATTTTCTATTTTAATATCTGTTAATTCGCCATATTTTAATGCTTGTTCTAACACTCTTCCTGGATGATCTGTATGTAGGTGAACCTTACAAGTCGTATTTTCTATAACCTGACATAAAGAATCTCCTAAACAAGAGAAGGATGATTTTGAAGCTCCTTCGTCAAAATTCTTTGGATCCTTTAGATTAATGAAAAATTCTGTGCAATAAATATTTTTCATTTCTACAGGCTTTTCTTCTGTCTTAGCTGGTTGAACACCTTCACTTGCTTCAAGCATTTTACCATTTAAGGCCATAATCATTCCTTTGACAATCTCTAAAAAGCCTGCCCCACCACTATCTACTACACCAGACTCTTTTAAAACAGGTAAAAGGTTTGGAGTATTATCTAATGATTTTTGAGCTTCCTTTTGATAGCATTCTAGCAATGCATCAATTGTATCAAATTCACTCATATGAGCTCTTGTATTTTCTGCAGCCTCACGAACAACGGTTAAAATTGTTCCTTCAACTGGTTCCATTACTGCTTTATAGGCTACACGACAGCCTGATTCAAAACAAGTCATCAAATCTTCCATAGATAAGAAATTATGATCAAGTTCCTTCATTCCAACATAAAGTCCTCTAAAAAACTGAGATAAAATTACTCCAGAATTTCCACGAGCACCCATTAATGCTCCACGAGACAAAACCTTACCTACTTCTATAATTGATGAAGACTCACAAGAATCCATCTCACGTACACCTGACATTACTGTCATAGACATATTTGTTCCTGTATCTCCATCTGGTACAGGAAAAACATTTAACTCATCCACTTTTTTGTGGTTATTCTTTAAATTTATAGCGCCATTCATTACCATCTTTTTAAATAAGGCTACGCTAACACTGCTTACCGGCATGGTAATCCTCCTAAATATCAAATTAAGTATATAGTTATAGCTAAATCAGCTATAGGGTAATCAAATCAATTTACAACTCTTCCAAATAAACTCCCAAAAAGACACAATTCGACTCTTCAAAAATCACCTCTTGCACTTAGAAATGTTTAATTCATTTAACATTTTAACACTAAAGCCCTTAAAAGTAAAGCAAAACTTTTCATTTAAAGGCAGTGACTTATAAAATATATCAATTTTTTAGAGAAAAGTCAAATACTTTATAAAAAAGATTAAAAAGTTCTTGCAATTCTCATAGAATTAAGGTATACTAATAAGGCTTGAAGTTTAATTTTAACGTCATAAGGAGGTAAGAACTATGGCTAAATGTTATATCACTGGTAAAGGTACTGTAACAGGAAACAAAAGATCCCATGCTTTAAATGCTACTCGTCGTACATGGAAGGCTAATCTTCAAACTGTTCATATCAAAGATGAGAACGGTAACGTTAAGAAAGTAAAAATTTCTGCTAGAGCTTTAAAAAAGTGTAACTTAGAAAGAGCTTAATAGTTAGGTATTAAGAGGGGCTACTTACAACCCTTTTTTTATGCACAAAAAAAAGACACAGGTTTTATTCCTGTGTCTTTTTATATTTTATCCATGCCACCAATAGTTGAGATTGAAATATTGTATAAAGGCCTTTTCTATTGCTTCAAAATTTGATGGATATTTAAAAAAGAAATGCGTAGTTTTTTTCGTATCATCCGTAAAATAAATTGTAATACTAAATCCAGTAGCATCCAATATAATTTCTTTAGTATCATATCTATCCTTCCAAGTATAGATTCCCAAAGAAACTACCTTTTCTATAAATGCATCTCCAGACTCCTGTGTAAAGGTAGAAACCAATATAGGTGTATTATAAATAGAACTCAAATAAGCTTCAAAGCTTTCTATGGAGTCATAATCGGGATAATTATCTGGCTGTTCTAAATAATCTTTCTTTTCCCTCTCTATAAAGTCCTCATCTACATATTGTGTATCCATAACCTCAAGAGTACTGAAATTAAAGGTTCTAATTCTTGATTCACATATAAAAGATGGTTGATGTTTTACTTCTATCTTAGATATGGTTTTATCATCATATGGAGTTTTTTCTTTACAACTAGGTAAGTATAGCAATGCTAGCAATACCAGCATCAGCATTAGAAATTTCTTCATTTTTCTTCACCTTTTTAATTAAATTTTGCTCTTGTGATATCATTTTCATTTACTACATATAACACACCATCTACTAAAAAAGCTCTTGTAGTATCATTTCGAGAATATTCTAATGAAATATTTAGATGAATATATATAGGTTTATCTTCATTGCTAACATCAATACAAAATACTAGATACTCATCCCTAGACACTTGAGCTCCCAAATAAAAATAGGTGTCTCCATCAAAAATGAATAAAGATTTATGATTTTCAAACATAGAATCAATGAGATCCTTATTAATATAAAAATCTAAGCAATCCTTTGGAAGAAAGTCTTCATAATCAGTTAATACATAATCCTTTCCGATTTGTGTAGTACCTTCCTCCTTTTTCTCATATAAAGAAATCTTTAAACCCAATCCTGAATCCAAGAAACCAAGTCCAAGGACATATTCCTTATCATTTCTATGGAAGGTATGTAGATAACTTGAATATCCTGGAGCCTCATAAGCTGACACAATTCTAGGATCCTCTGGATTAGAACAATCAATTTCATAAAGTGGATCTTGATTTTGATAAGTAACTATATAACAGGTGTTTTTCTCAAAACGAACAGAATGTACAGTTTGTCTTCCTTTTCCTATGTCTTGATCTAAACAACCTACTTTTTTAATACCATCGGAAAGATCAAATATTGTGATGGCATTTATCTTTTCATCAGGACGTCTAGTATCTGTAGTCACAACTCGAAAGTAAGAATCATATTCATCCATAGAAAATTGATTCAATATTTTACCATCAAGATGAACTACTCCTACTGGATTTAAAGACATATCAAATATAGATATAGACGTACAGTTTTTATCTAAAGATGATAAATAAAAGTGATTTTCTGAAACATATAAATCTAAATAAGAGCTAGAAAGACTTTGAACAGATTCCATTTCCATAGTATCCAAATTTATCTTATATAAATCATATAAGTAATTTGGACAGCTAAAATCATCATAATAACAAGCTCCATATTGTACTTCTTCGTTTCCCTTATTCGAATTTCCAAAAACATTAATCCAGGTTCCAAAAACATAATATAAAGTATTATCAATTAATC
>JAIDMV010000134.1 GCA_029050385.1 Anaeroplasmataceae bacterium
ATATTATCTGGGGTAGAAGCACCAGAGGTGATGGAAATAGATGAAATATTTTTAAAATCAATTGTTTTTAAATCTTCTACATTTTCAATAAGAAGTGTTGGAATTTGAATTGACTGGCATGCAAGTGCTAGTTTTTTTGTATTTGAGGACGATTTATCGCCAACTACCAAACACAAATCTACTGGTTCTTGATTTAAACAGGCTTGTTGTCTTATTGTAGTCGCTTTACAAATCTTATTATCTATAACGGCATTAGGAAATTTCTTTTGTATTTCTTGATAAATTTTTTCTGTTTCAAATAAAGAGAGAGTTGTTTGATTCGTGACATAAATTTTTGAAGCAGAAATGTTTTTTAAATCTTCTAGGTTTTCAATCAATTGAATAGAAGAAGAAATTCCTAAAATACCTTCGCATTCTGGGTGGCCTTTTGTTCCAATGTAAAGACAGGTATAGTTTGAGGCTAAATACTTTTTCATTTGTTGTTGAACCAAAAGAACATTTCCGCAGGTTGTATCTACGATGGTTAAACCCTTAGCCTTTGCCTTTTCATATACATTAGGAGAAACACCATGTGCAGAAAAAATAACGGTACCAGAAGGGATTTGCTCAATTAAATCACTTCTAGATAGACCTTTTTCCTCAATTAGAATGGCTCCTTTTTTCTTTAAATCATCAATAACATTTTGGTTGTGAATAATGGAACCTAAAAGATAGATGGGTCTTGGATAAGTAGGAGAAGAAAGTACTTCATATGCTAGTTTTAAAGCATTTTTTACTCCACTACAGTATCCTTGAGGAGTAAGCTTATTTATTTTCATTTAAACCACCAAATCTTCTGTTTCTAGACTGATAGCTTAAAATGGCTTTCTCTAGTTCTTTTTCATCAAAATCTGGCCATAAAGTATCTGTAAAATAGAGTTCTGCATAGCCTAGCTGCCAAAGAAGATAATTGCTGATTCGGACCTCTCCGCTCGTACGAATAAGTAAATCTAGTTTTGGATAATCCTTCGTAAATAGATGTCTTTCTATCAACTCTGGAGTGATATCCTTTACTTCAAGTTTATTTTCTTTGACTAATGTTGCAATTTCTTTTGTAGCAGTTGTTAACTCATCATAGGAACCATAATCAACACATAAAGTAAGTGTAAGACCTGTATGGTCTTTAGTGATATCTTCAATCTCCTCTAAAACGTGAAGAAGAGCCGTAGGAATTCTATCCCGTCTTCCAATGAAGCGTACTTTATATTTTGATTTTAAAATTTTTTCTTTGTATCTCTTATAATAACGAATGGGAGTATTCATTAAATAGTTTACTTCCTCCGCTGGTCTATTCCAATTCTCAGTTGAGAAACAAAACATAGTTAAATATTTTATCCCTATTTTATCACAAGCCTTAGCTACATCAACAATGTTAAAAGCACCTTTACGATGACCAAAGGTTCTAGGAAGAAGTCTTTTTTTTGCCCATCTACCATTACCATCTAATATCATAGCAACATGAACAGGAATTTTATTAGAATCTATATTCATTTTTAAATCCTCCTTTATTATTAGTAGTATACCATAAAAAAGAATTGAAGAAAATATGCCTTTCATACATTCTTTTTAAGATTTCAAGATAAACTATAGTTAAGGAGGAATATTTTGTATGAAATTTTATTATTGTGATACTTGTAATAGTATATTTACTTTTGTAAACAAGCCTACTGAAAATTTAAATTGTTGTGGAAATCCTTTAAAAGAACTTGTCCCAAACTCTACTGTGGCATCTTTAGAAAAGCATATTCCAGTAGTAGAACGCAGAGACAATTTTGTCTATGTCAAGATAGGAAGTGAGCCACATCCTATGCTTCCAGAGCATTATATTGAATGGGTGGTTTTAGAAACAACACAGGGCTATCAATTAAGAAATTTAAAGCCTGGAGATGCACCTGTGGCGGAATTTGTTCTTGCAAAAGGAGAAGATGTGCTTACTGCCTATGCTTACTGCAATATTCATAAGCTTTGGAAAAATTAAGTATATCAAAATGCTTGTATACGTTAAAAAGTATATAAGCTTTTTTTATGTAGCATATAAAATTAATTTCATATAAACCTTACGATTTATTTTTGCATATCATAAATTGGTGATGGTGTGAAAGCTTTAATTTGTTTGCATGGTCTTTTATCTACAAAGGCAGATTATAATCAAATATCTTATGCATTAAAAGAGGATTATGATACAATTGCTTGTTATGACCTTCCAGGTCATGGGTATAATACATTGAAATATAATACACCAACGATTAAACGTTTCTTGTTAGATATATATGATTCCTTAGCTGTTAAGCATAATAGAATTGATGTGATAGGATATTCTATGGGTGGAGTTATGGCATGTTATCTGCAAAGTGTTCGTAAAATAGATAAAATGGTACTCCTTGCTCCTAGCTATAGATATTTAAATTTAAAAAACTATCATATTAAGAAAAAAGAAAGAAAACAACCTAATATTACATCCTTGCTTCCTAAAAAGAATTATTTACATGTTTTTCGCTTTGCAAAAATTATGTCAGATTTATCTGATGAATTTCATGTGATTTATCCTGAAACCTTAATCTTATGGGGGAAGGATGATTATTTAGTAAAAGAAGAATCTGGAATACTTCTTTATCAAATGATAAAAAATCGAAATAAAAGACTCATTCAACTCAATAACCATAATCATTTTAATATCGTTAGAAGCCCAATTGTAATTAATTACATTTCAAACTTTTTAAATGAATAATTATGCTATTTTGTTTCAAACTATAAGTAGGGTGAAGAAAAAATGTTTGAAAATCAAAGTATGACAAAATATCCTACACATACCTTAGGCTTGGCAAATAATGAGGAACTAAAA
>JAIDMV010000135.1 GCA_029050385.1 Anaeroplasmataceae bacterium
CTCTAAAATAAAGTTCATATTCAATCGTGTCCTTTATCAAACGATTTGTTAATATTATATACTAATTTACTTTAAAATACAATAGACTTGAAAAAATTTCTACAAGCCTTAAAAGTCCTTTTATTATCTACACTTTATCTTTATTTTTATCAAAATTCTTTTAAGCTTAAGCTCGCCATATACGCGAACCATTGCCTCCATTGTGATAACCCATTGCTTACCATATTTCATTACATCAAAACCTTCTCTTAACTTTCCGTATAATATAGCTTTTCTTAATGTACTTTCATTCAAATCCCAAAGTGTCGTAGCATCACCAAATGATAGTAAATTGTCAAAGGGAGTTTTTACAACAATACCAATTTGAAATAGTTCATCACAGGATAAAATTTCAATACATAAATAAATCCGTGCTTTGGCACGGATTTATTCATTATTCTGTAAAAAGCTTTTTCTTTACGGATTCAAGGTCATCAGCAGTTATGACACCAGCATCTACTAACTGTTTATAGTTCTTAATCTCTTCTACAGATATTTTAATTTTTTTACCTGCTAAGATATCACTCTTAACTTTCGCATATTCTTCTTCTGTAATAGCTGTAGAATCAAGTAATTCTTTCCATTCTACTAAAGAAGAAAAGTTATCCTTTGAACTAGGATGAACTAGCTTTTGTAAAGTTTCTTTTTTGAATCCAAAGTATTGCAAAGTAGAAACAACTAAGAATGAAACGGAAGAAATCAAATATAAAACAATAATGATTAGTGATAGAATATCTGTTATTCCTGAAATTTTTGGACTAGCGATAAATCCTGCTAGAAAGCCAACTCCAGCTAAGCCTAAAAGAGCATATCCTACACGAGCAACAGTTTTATTTTCTGCAAAAATAAAACATACTGCAAGAAGTTGTAATATAATTGTACCACTTAGTAATGCTGCTGTATCCAAATCCTTTGCAAGAATCAGTTGAAGTAATGCAACTAAAAAACCAATTACAGCTAATGTTTTCATCATTTTTCTTTCCATTGCTATGTCTCCTTTCTTTTCTTTTATTATAAAACGAATTTCAGTAAAATTCAACGATTAAATCAATTGTTATACTCCTTTTTACAAATCATAAAAATAAAAACCACATAAAAGTGGTCTTTTTATCTTTTATAACTATGATTATCTAATTCAATAGTTTGAACTAGTCCATTTAATCTGGAAATAATACGTTGTGCTTTTAAAGAATCAGCTCTAGATTTAGAAGTTGCAAGCTGTTCTTCTAGTTCTTCTCCAGGATTTAAATTGGAAGAAATAAAAACTGGTTTTTCTTCCATTAAACGATAATTTAATACTGGTCCTAAAACTTCATCTCTTAACCAAGGTGTCATATTCTCGCTTCCTAAGTCATCTAAAAGTAAAACATCTACACTCTTTAAATAATTGATTAATTCTTCTAATCTAGAAGAACCAATAGAATTTTTTAATTCTACAACTAAATCTGGAAAATAGATGATTAAAGACTCTATTCCATTTCTTGCAAGTTCATTTGCAATACATCCTAAAATAAATGTCTTTCCTGTAGCAAAACCGCCATGAATATATAGTCCTTTTGTAAAAATATTTTCCTTCATATTTTGAATGAACTTTACAATATATTCATATATCTTTTTCCTATGCTCTGTTGAAGTATCATACTCTGATAAATCTGCTTGTAAAATATTTTTTGGAACAAACAAAGTTTTAATTTTCTGATTCTCATTTTCTTTTTTGTTTGCTTCCTTTTTAAATTTACAAGGAAATAAAACAAAATCATCATTCTCAGGTTTTAGCATATATCCTTGATTTGTATTTTTGCAGGAAGCAAGTCCTTTACACTTACTGCAGTTTCTTTGTTCTTCTGCAAATAATGCAAAGTTATTTGCATTCCAAGGATTAATATCATAGCCTTCTAATAAAGGATCTTTTTTTAATTCTTCAACAAAGTCTAAGACATCTTTTTCATTTGATTCGATATTTATTTTTCTCATAAGGATTCGAAGCCTCCTGCCTTATATTTTGTTTGAGTTGCTTTATTCTTCTTAGCATCTGGTGCTTCAAAGGTTGTAGAATACTTAATTGCATCACTGGTTGTAAAGATATTATGGCTAATCCATGTTTCACTTACCTTTTTGAAATATGCCAGTGTTGGAAGTTCTCCACTCTTTTCTTTTAACACTTTGATAATCATACAATTTAAGACGCCTCTTGGCAAATCAATATTGGCATAGATTTCTTCAAATGTACTCAAATACTTTGGAGGGAAGTCAGGCATTATGCCTGATAGTATTCCTGATGGTGAAGCATTGTCTAAGTATTCAATCAAATCAACACTCTCTATGTTCTCTTCTTCCTTTGTAATCAACTTAGGAGCATCCATATGATGCAGATAGCTATACAAAATGTTGGCTTTTTTCTTTAACAATCTATAATCAAATAAGCCTGTTCTATTGATAGATTCATTGTATAAATTTGCCATTTGTGCCCCATCAAAAGCATAAACAAAAGCCAAATTGATAATTTGATCTTTAAATTGTTTTGTAATTCCTGTCTCTAAGAAATCCAAATTAATCTGTTTTTGGAATGCTTCAAAATTAAATTTGTTGTTATTAATCTTAATATTATTGACAGGCTTTCTTCCAAGTAAATATTGGAATTTAGAAAAGCCTACATCTTCATTTAACACGGATGTATAAACATCTTCAAAGTTTTTGGTTACATTCTTAAACTTTGACTTATACACATATACGAGCCCACGCGACAAGAGGCCATGTGGGATTCCGGGTTGGGGGTGAAAAAAAAAAGGGGG
>JAIDMV010000136.1 GCA_029050385.1 Anaeroplasmataceae bacterium
ATCTTGTACAAGTGTATCGCTCTTGTATTGTAATTTTTCAATAAGATAGTAATAGTTTAGTTTTGTTTCTAAATCGCCACAATCTCTTAAATCCACTTCTTCTTTAAATACATCAATGAAATGAGGATCGTAATGAAGTATTGTTTTTATTTTGTTTTTCTTTGCTGTCTTATTGATAATGGAAATGACTGCTTGGCAGTTCTTACACCAAGCACCACCAATGTATATCACACCAGTTTTAAACTTATTAAACATTTGCATTACCTTATCATAGGTAGCACCACGAAATACATTAAATTTATCCTTTAATAATGGATACTCATCATTATAGTTCAAAGGAAAAACCTCCTTTATTATTTGTTTTTATACTCCAAATAACCTTTATAAAGTTCGCTTTTATTGGCGTTGATTAATTTGGCAACCTCTTTGATTGCATCATTTGGTTTAGATCCTAAGGAAATTAATTCATCAATTTTTTGAAAAGGATTATCAATCTGATTCTCTTCTTTATAACCTTCTACAATAAGAACCATTTCTCCTTTTGTTGGAAGTTCTAATAAAATATCTTCTATTGTTCCTCTTGCATATTCCTCAAAGGTTTTAGTTAATTCTCTTGCAAGAACGATTTGCCTGTTTCCAAAAACAGATAGCAAATCCTTTAAAGTTTCTTCTATTCTGTGAGGCGCTTCATAAAAGATAATCGTATGAGGAAGATATTTTAAATCTTCTAACTCTTTAATCCTTTTAATATGCTTAGCATCTAAAAACCCATAGAAGGTATATGGCATAGGAGCAAGACCTGATGCAATGAGAGCACTGATTCCTGCAGAAGCTCCTGGTATAGTGGATACAGCAATCCCATTTTCTATGGCTAGCGTAACTAACTTATATCCTGGATCTGAGATGACTGGTAGTCCTGCATCAGATATGATGGCTAGCTTCATGCCAGAGTTTAATTCATTTAAAACTTGATCAGCTTTTAGATCTTGATTGTACTCATGATAGCTTTCAAGTTTTGTATGGATGTCATAATACGATAATAAAACACCAGAGGTTCTTGTATCCTCAGCATAAATCTTATCTACACTCTGTAATACTTCTATTGCTCGAAAGGTCATATCCTTTAAATTCCCTATTGGTGTTGCAACCAAATAAAGAATTGCCTTATCAGCATCAAAACTACGTATTTTCATTAGTTCTTAATAATACGATTTGCCTTTTCTCTTAAATCACGTTCTGCATAAACGATAGAAATTAATTCACGGCGCTTTTCTGCAGAAATATCTAACTTCTTTTGAATCTTTTCCAAGAATAAAAGTTCAGAGGTGTTATATAAATCATCCTCCATAGATATGATGACAAGATTTAAATAAACAACATTCTTTACAACCTTGTTTGTGTGAGCAAAGAAATCTATTGTATTTTCAACAGAATCTGTTAAACGGAAGGAATATTCATCCTTGATTTCGTCTAGCTCAGCAATCATCTTGTTTAGGATACGCTTTTCATATTGTGTAGGCTCTCCATCAATGTCAACCATATAGATGGCCAAGTCTAAAAACTTAAGCATTTCCTTTTTATTTAATAAACTTAAGAACATAATCCTCACTCCTTTTCATAATTATATATTCTTAATACTTCTTTTGTCCACTGATTATTATCATCATATACGATGAGTGGTGGTAAAACAACGAGTCCTCCAAAAGAACCATCCTTTATTCCTTCTATCAAAATATGATTACAAGGACTTCCAAGCTTAGGATAACAAAATCTCAGTCTCTTAGGTTCGATATGATATTTTCTAAAGACCTCTATAATTTCTAATAGACGATCTGGTCTATGCACCATTGCAAGTCTTCCTTTGGAATTGAGCAATTTTGCTGATTCACAAACAATATCCTCTAGCTTAGCCAAAACCTCATGTCTAGCAATTGCCTTTTTATCGTTTGGATTTATATTATTATCCCCCACCTTAAAAAATGGAGGATTACAGGTAACAACCTCATAACAATTCTTTCCTATTTTAGAAGATATGCCAATTAAGTTATCTAATACCATTGTGATTTGATTTTCTAAATGATTTTCTTCTATGGATTTGATTGCTAAATCATAAGATTCCTTTTGTACCTCTACACCTATAATATGAGCATTCGTTCTTAAAGTAAGATATAAAGGTATGGGAGCATTTCCACTACATAAATCACAAATGTGCTTCGTTTTTGATGGTACAGTTACGAAATCAGCAAGAAGCATAGTATCAATAGAAAAGTTAAATCCATCTGTATCCTGATAAATTTCTAGTGCGGGTCTGCCAAGCAAATCATTCTTCACTATCGGCATCATCATCACCCTTGTGTTTATCCATAGAACGAACAAATTCAATATCATCCAATTTTAAATATCCAAATTTATTATCTTCTTCTATGTATTTCACTTTACAGGTTTTATTTAGTACATCACAGGATAATACCTTTGCAGGCCCCTCTTCTGTTTTGACAATATCTCCAATATCAGGAGCAAACTTCTTTAACTCCTTATAGAGTTCATTTTCATAATTAATACAACAAAGTAACTTTCCACAATTTCCACTAATCTTTACAGGATTTAAGGAAAGATTTTGATTCTTTGCCATTTTTACACTTACGTTATCAAACTCAGTAATAAAGGTACGGCAGCATACAATTAAGCCACAAGGTCCTATTCCACCAAATACCTTAGCACCATCTCTAGATCCTACCTGACGTAATTCTATTCTAGTGTGATAGATTTCTGCAAGTCGTTTCACGAGTTCACGGAAATCAATTCTATTTTCTGATTCAAAATAAATAATCAACTTAGATCGATCTAAAGTATATTCTGCTTCTAAAACCTTTATTGGAAGCTCGAACTCCTTAGAAATCCCTTTTGTCTTAGATATAATCTCAGGCTGATCTTTTTTGTTTTTCTCATGTGCTTCCAAATCTTGCTTGGTTGCAAGACGAACAATATCTTTAAGCTCAGCGGTTAAGTCTTTTTCATCTAAGTCAAATATATCACCACAACAAAAGCCAAGCTCTGTTCCGCGGATTGTACTGACTATAACTGGATCTCCATCCTTTAACTCATAATTTGCAGTACCGAAGAAATAGCGTTTGCCTACTGGCTTAAATTTCACACGTATTGCTTTCAAATTTATCACATCCTAAAATAATTTAGAAATTAATTCATGAAATATATTTTTTGCAGAAACGTTATAATTCAGTTTTGAATATAAATCCAAAATGAGTTGAAATTGCCCATAAACAACTGAATTTTCCATTTTTGCATACACTAATATTTTATCATATAAGCTTGTTAAAATCAAATCTTCTTTATCTTCTATCTTGAAGATGTCCTCATAAAAAGCAATCAACCATTTAAAAAATAATCTCATATTTTCAATATTGAATTTAGACACTTGATTAACATATAATAACACAGCTTGTTTTTTATTTTTTAAAGAAAGAAATTCTAGAAAGAAGCTTTTCATATCGGCATACTCTTTTGTTTGAATCAGTTCCTTTGCCTCCATTATATTATTCGTTGTTACACTAGAAAGTGCAGCATCCAAGCTATCTATTCCTTCCTTTTCGAGTTGTGTAATTAGCTTTTTCACTTCAATTGAAGGAAAGTGTATTAATGAACAACGTGAAACAATTGTGGATACAACATTTGCTAAATCTGTAGCAATAAATATACCAATGGTAGGTGTATTATTGATAGGCTCTTCTATAAACTTTAAAAGACTATTTTGAGCTGAAGCTGAGGCTGTATCTATTCCATCTACAATATAAATTCTTGGACCTTCTAGCAAGGAGGTTTTAGAAAATTCCTCTTGAAGCTCAGTAATTTGTTCCTTAGAAATCAGCTTCTTTGATTCTAATACTCCAATATAGGTAACATTTAAATGCTGATCATTGATAATGTTTTGGCAAGTCTCACAGGATAAACAACCATCATGCTCACAATAAAATAAGCAAGCTAAAGCATAAGCCATTTCCTTCTTGCCAACACCTTCATCACCATAAAACAAATACGCATGAGATAAGCGATCATTGATTTTATTCTGTTTTAAAACATCATAGATATGTTGCTGATTTGAAATCATATCTAAAACATTCACAAGGATCACCTACCTATAAATTCTAATATAATTGAAATACATTCCTCTACAATTACTTCTAATGGTCGATTACCATCAATTTGTCTAATACGATTT
>JAIDMV010000137.1 GCA_029050385.1 Anaeroplasmataceae bacterium
CCTGTTGCTGATAAAAACCTTTTGAATTCTTCTTCCGTAATTGCTACGGATTCATTTTTTGCATTTGTATTTGTTTCCATGCTATCTCCTTTCTGTTAATTACATTTATATTTTAATAATTTATTCTATAGAAAACCACAACATAAAATCCAATAAGTGTTGGTTTCTAATTGTTTTTTTCTCCAAATGCTTTTATTTCTTCTGCAATAATGCTTATAAGTTCATTTGCTCTATTTGCTTGAGCTTCACCACAAACAAACATACTTGAAATTGTTGTGGCTCCTTTAAAGGAAGATATTGCAATTTGGAAACAAGGCGCTTTATTTAGTCCACTATAACCAACTGCATTCTTTATTGTTGTTCCAGCAAAAATCAATCTATTTTCATCTAACTTACCTAAATTTGTATAGTCTGTATAAGCACTTGTATTCATACCACCATAGAGTTTTAGAAATTTATCTAGGGGAGATTTCTCATACTTAGATACAAGCAGCATCGGACCTGCGATATCATTTTTGCTTTTCTTTTGCTTATTCATTGCATGATTTACTATGGTTAAACTTTCTAAAAAACTTTTCCTTTGGGATAGTTTGACATTTAGATTATAAGTTCCTGTAAGATTTGCAATCCCTGTTTGCCCTTCTGCATATTTCCTTAAATCTACTGTACAAGGAATATTAATTTTCTTTTTGGAATACAACTTACTGATTGCTCTGCCATAAGCGGTAAGGAATACGTCGTTAAGCGTAACCCCTTGCTTTTTGGCTTTGATGTGTACCTTTGACATAATATCAGATGAAATACAACTTTCTGCAATATGAATTTGCTCATTCTCTCCTTTGTCATAAACTCGCGTATTCTTATATCCTCCAATCATCGAACAAATCATTTTTAGCATTGCACCTGCGGATACTTTAATATTTTTTGTAAGCTGTGAAAACTCTCTGTTCATAAGCACAGAATAATCGCTGCTCGCATTGCCGTTATAAAAATCGCACAGCAAATATATAAGCTGTTTGAATCCTGTTCCGTCACAAACCAAGTGGCTGATAGTAATTGCAAGCAAGTTGTTTGATATTGTTAGCTTTATTAGTCTTTCATTTGAATTTAGAGATTCAGTTAAAAGAACTTGCTTATTTGCAGTATCATCTATTACAAGCAAATCCTTTCCTGTAATTGCATCATTTTCTACAAAAATATTTTTTTCACTATCATAATGACACTTCAAAAGGGGAAATATCTCTATAAGGCAATCAAGTGCGACAATAAGTTTTTTCATATCTAATGCATTTTCCAATTCAATAAGCTCATGAATAAATGGTTCATGATATTTTGTATTTATATACTGCATTAGATCAAGTGGTTGTATTTTGTATGTTTTCATTTCTGTTCCTCCTATCTACACAACTATTATAAAAGGAATTTGAATTTTAAACCACAACATAAAAAACGATATGTGTTGGTTTCTAATTGTTTTTTTGTAGTTTTATGCTATAATATATTTGTTATATTCATAAGGAGTGTTAAGATGAATAGATCAGAATCTAAATTTCAAAATACAGCAAATAAAATGGGAAGTGCATTTATAACTTTATTAGAAACCAAAGAGTTTCTTGATATAACCATTATGGATATCTGTAAAGCTGCTGGAGTAAATCGTTCAACCTTTTATGCACACTATGATAATACCTATGATTTATTAAAAGAAACTTATCAAGGAATGATAAATAATTTCTTAACAGAATGTATATTTGACGATCCTGTAGATTTAACAGATATGCAGAAGCTCAATAAGGAGGATTTGAATTTTATCACACCAAAATACCTATTACCCTACTTGAAATATATACAAAAACATAAACGACTTTTCAAAATATATGCTGAAAATGCTAGTGCTTTTGAATCAAGTGAAATGGACAACTATATGATTGATAATTTCTTTGTTCCTATCTATGCAAAATATGGTGTTAAGGATAAAAAACTCATCTACTATATGCAAAAGTATTTTTTAAAGGGTATAGATGCAATCATCAATGAGTGGGTATATAATGATTGTGAAGATGATATTTTATTCATCTGTGAAATAATCACTTATTGTGTAAGACCAAATTCAAGAAATTAAAAGGAAACAACTATGAAAACTTGGAAAAAAATTTTACAGTGGTTTATCAATCCGAAATTATATTTCTTGATACCTATTATGGTGATAGCAATAGGAACTACAATTAGCGGTACGATAATCACAACCCAAGCGGAATTAAATAACTATATCGTTTGGGGATTTACTCTACTTGGAATTGCTGGAGTAACCTTAAGCTATTCGATTTATGCAATCATTAGGCTTTATCCAAAAGCTAAAGAAAACATATTAATATGGGCCGAAAATCATCCACGAATCAACCGAATTATAAGTGAATATGGTGTTACCACCTTAATCCTTACGGCAGCATCAATGATTGTTACATTTGCGTTTGCAGTATATAATGGCTCTATTGCTATTGTAATACGTTCCATTTGGTTTGGTGCGTTAGCAGCATATTATATCGTTTTAATTCTTCTTCGTGGTAGTATTCTTATCTATTATAGTATAAGAAAAAAGGCTGTCGATAATGGACAGTCTGAAACACAAACTCTTATTCATGATGGCAAGCTTTACAGAGCATGTGGTATAATGCTATTTCTATTACCTATCTGCTTATCCTTTGCTATACTGCAAATGGTACGGGCAGGTGATTCTTTTGAACATAAAGGAATTACCATCTATGTTTATGCTATATATGCTTTCTTTAAAATAATAACTGCAATCTATAGTCTTATAAAGCATCGACATAATAAAATTATGATGATTATGGCAATAAAATATATTAAATTAGCTGATGCTTTTGTTTCCATTCTAGCATTACAGACAGCAATGTTCCGTGAATTTGCAGTGGAAACACAAGGCTTTGATGTAATTCTTATGAATGCTATAACAGGGGCTGTTATATGCGCACTTACTGTTGCTATTGGTGTGTATATGATTATAAGAGCTAATTTGATAATCAAAAGAAACTCTCAAATCTAAAAACATTTTTCCTATAAAGTTTAACACCCAAGAGTTAATTCAAACCTTGGGTGTTTTTTGTTTTTATCTATATAAAAATTGTCTTCTATTCAATATCTTTTATGTAAGCTTTTCCTTTTTTATTTACTACAAAAGTACATTTGCTTCCTACTTGATTACATATATGTGAAGATATAAATACATATCTAGCAATATAAGTTTTATCATCACTTTTTATTGTAATACAATATGACTTAAAAGTACTAACATGAGTAATTATCCCCTCTAAAATATTTGTATTATGTTTATAATTTAAATATGATTTAAAATAAATACAAAATATAATGATGATTGCCAAACCGAAAAAAGTCCATGGAATTAAATATATAAAATTTCCTGTTCCTATAAAAAGAATCATAAGAACTAAGAACATTGCTAATGCAAAAAATAAAAAAATACATAAATTTCTAAAATTTTTTTTTGTTACATCCTTCATTGTTTTATACTCCTTTCTATTTGTCCATATAGTTCTTCTTTACTTCTTACTATAATTTTATCATGTTGTATATTGTTTATCAATATATAGCACTATAAAAAAGGTTTAAGCACCTAGGCTTAAACCTTTTAATAACTATATAAGTTGGTTTATTTCTTAAAAATCTTATGCTTAATCCAAGCAAAAGATGGAACCAAGAATTTTAATCCTTTATCCTTTTTAGACCAAATGATATACATAATAATATAGGCTAATAGGAAAGCAACGAAAACTCCTGCAATACTAACACCTATAATTAATCCAAGATTACTTGAGCTTGAAAGCTTAGGTATAGCTCTTGTTACCTTATGTCCACAAATACAAGATTGCTCCTCAAGTCCTGTTTCACTTGCTGTAGCTTCTTTTACTACTTTCCATTCGCCATAGGTATGAGCTGCCTCTTCAATCTTATCTCCACATGAGCATTCATGCCAATGGTGTGTTTCATTAAATTTCCAAGTATCTGAATACTTATGTGTATGAGCTAGTTTAGCAATACTTTCTGTTTCTTTGTGTTCACAAACACTACATGTTCTTTCTTTAGTACCTTCCGCAAGTTCTGTAGCTTCTTTTACTACTTTCCATTCTCCATAAGTATGGACTGCTGCTTCACTCTTTTCTCCACAGCTACACTCATACCAGTGATGTGTTTCATCAGATGTCCAAGTATCTGGATAGGTGTGGGTATGTTCAAATTCTTCTATTTGCTCATATGCACATACACTACAGATACGTTTTCTTTCACCTGGTATTTCTAAAGTAGCTTCCTTTAGCACTTCCCACTCACCATACGTATGGACTGCTGCTTCACTTTTATCTCCACATTCGCACTCATGCCAGTGATGTGTTTCATCAAATGTCCAAGTATTAGGATAGGTGTGGGTATGTTCAAATTCTTCTATTTGCTCATAATCACATACAGTACAGTTACGTTTTGTGTCG
>JAIDMV010000138.1 GCA_029050385.1 Anaeroplasmataceae bacterium
TTTAATCCTAGTTTTGGATTTTCAAGAGTCAGATCAAATTGGATAGGATCATTCTTGTTTAAACCTACCTTTGCAGTACCTGAAATTTTATAGTCGTCATAGGTAAAACTAAAAGACGCACCAAATTTTTTGGTTTTCAAGATGTTTGTTATATCTTTAACAATAAAATCGATATCCTTTAAATCGCTATAATTACCATCTATTGGACTAAATTCTATAGACTCATTTTTATCAATGCTAATTTGTAATTCTGTTCCTTCAAAAGATAGGTGAGATTTTATAGACTGTAAATCAAGTTTATCTTCATTTTTATTTATATCAAAAACTAGAGGTAAATTGAATCCCATCAAATTTAAAGTTAAATCTAAATGGACACTATCCTCAGTTTCCATTACTATAGCTTGATTTAAATCATTCATAATTTGATTCAAATCAAAAGCCTCTGCTTGGCTAGAAGCTGCAGAATTTCCCATTACAATCTCTGCAAGTAAAGGTTGTAAGACTTCACTGATTTCATCCACATTACATTTTATTTTTAAAGAACCATAATCCACATAAACTTGATTATTCTCATAAACAATTTGTAAATCTTCCAAGCTTACCTTAACAATTATACTTGTCAAATTTGAAATATTTAAAAGAAGCTTACCTTTTAAAGTTTGACCATTACTATTTATTGTTACATCAAAAGTTTTTTCTTTATTACTTCCGCCTAGTAGGGATCCTGTAATAAAAGATAATGGTGTTTGTTCATCAGGCTCTTCGGTAGAGGTTGTTCCAACTGGTACCATATCCTTATATTGATTAAAGAATTCCATTGCAGAAGCATCAAATTCCCAAGTAGTGTAATCAAATGTTTCTTTTATATTTGTTTCACAATCTACAGTAATTGGCGCCACCTTTGGTGTAACCTTATATTTTTCTTTTGTATTTACCTGTTGAATCTGCCAATTATCATTAAAAATATATTCAATAACGATAGAAGAAAATACAGGTTTGGTCACAGAGGATGCATTTGTTTTAATCTCTCTTTGATACCAGAAAGGAGCATACTCCTCATTTGGATTTAAAGAAACTGTGATGGAATATAATCCATTTTCTAAAATAGTAACCTCTGAAATTTCTAAAATTGTTTCCTTACAAATGATATAAGCTGTAGCCTGTGTAGGGAGCCAACCATATCGATTCTTATATTCAGCTTTGGTAATACATTCTGGTTCTTCTGTTTTCCACTGAATGTCATCACCCTTTTTAGAAATATAATCTCTAATTAAAACCTTATCGTCTAAGAAGTACTTCTGTTTCCCTAAAGAAACTAAGCCTCCTGAAATTGTATCTACAAGCTGTTCATCACCGTTTACTCTACGATGATTATAAATTGTTTGAGTTTGTCCTACAGAAACCGCAGTACCTTCCGTAAGAGATGTATACTGTTCTGTATGCTCTAAAACCCATAAAATATAGGCGATATTATCATAAGAATTGTGGTCTACTGGAGATGTTCCATCGCTTGGTGCTGGTGCAGTATAGGTTTGATATTTTGACTTCTCAGCAAAAACCACATCCTTTCGGTGTGTTTGAGTATAGTAAAAAATACCTACTCCGCCAACAGCTAATAATAATATGAAAATGGATAAGAATATGATTTTTTTCTTCATATCTACACACTTCCTTTAAAAATACCCACAATTTACATTGTACCATTATACTAAAAAAAAGAAAAAATGTCAAATTTGTTTGACAAAGAAAGCGTTTCGTATGACCTTTCAATAAGTAAAATCTTATAAAAATTCCCTATTTTATGGAAAAAAATGTAAAAAAGAAATAAAAGGCCTACAAATATAGACCTTTTACCATTGGGAGAGTTATAGTTTGCTTATGAAAAAGCTTCTATCTTAATAGGGAAAGATAGTTTGTCTTATTTCTAAGACATCTATAGTATAACCCTGTTTTTTTTACTTTATACAAAATTTATAAAATTATTTTATTTTGGCAACACGTACAGTATCTCTTGCAATCATTACTTCCTCATTTGTAGGAATAATGTATAGCTTAATCTTAGAGTTTGGTGTAGAAATAATTCTTTCATCAGAGAATGTATCATTTAGCTTCTCGTCTATTTCTACGCCTAGAGGTGCTAATCTCTTAGCAACATTCAAACGTAAATGCTTTAGGTTTTCACCCATACCTGCAGTGAAGCAAATTGCATCACAGCCACCAAGGTATAACCAATAAGAAGCTACATAGTCAGCAATTCTCTTAGCTTGAACATCAAATGTTAATTTACATCTGTGATCTCCTGCGTTCATTCCTGCAGTTACATCACGAGCATCATTAGAACGTCCAGACATTCCAAGATATCCTGACTTCTTATTTAAAATATTTACTACCTCTGCTGCAGTCTTTCCTTCTTTATCACAAATATAAGAAACAACTGTTGGGTCAATATTACCCGTACGAGTTCCCATAGGAATACCCTCAAGTGGTGTAAGACCCATAGAGGTATCCTTACATTTACCTCCATCTACTGCTGAAATAGATGCACCATTACCCAAGTGACATACAATAATCTTAGTATCATTTAAAGGCTTACCCATAATTTCAGCACAACGCTCTGATACATACTTATGAGATGTACCATGTGCACCATACTTACGAATTCCATATTTCTCATACCACTCATATGGTACTGCATACATATATGCCTCTTCTGGCATAGTCTGATGAAACACAGTATCAAATACTACAACCTGTGCTACCTTTGGCAAAGCCTTTTGGAAAGCTTTGATACCAATGATGTGTGCAGGATTATGTAGAGGTGCTAAATCTGCTAGCTCTGCAATCTTATTGATTACTGTATCATCCACTAAACAAGAATCTTTAAAATATTCTCCACCTTGAACTACACGATGACCAACACCAGAAATCTCATTTAAATCCTTTACGATTCCTTTTTCAACTAAAGTGTGTAATATTAATTCTACACCTTCTGCATGTGTAGGTAATACTGGATGTGTTTCTTCCTTCTTACCATCATATTTTAGAGTGAAAATACCTTCCTCTAAACCAATACGCTCCATTACTCCTGATGCGATTACTGTTTCTGCTGGCATATCTAACAATTGAAATTTAATAGATGAACTACCAGCATTTACTGCCATAATTTTTGCCATTATTTGTTCTCCTCACTTCTATTATTTTTATTTTTCTCAAACCACGCTTCAATTTCAAGTAAGGACTGATTAAATTCCTTAACATCCGTGAAGCTTGGTAGTTTGACCATAAAACAATTCTTCTTATCCAATATACATTTTTGTATGACTAGGATAATTTTAGGTTTTGCAACAAACATACTATCAGGAAGTTCAACTAATCCAATAATAGAACATTCCTTAAGAAGTTGCTTTTTAAATTCTTGGTTCTTATCATAATTAAAGAAATCATTACTCAAAATACCAATCATTGCCCCACCATCTTTAAGCATTTTACTATAATGTAAAATAGCTTCATATGGGAAATATGACTTGTCTTCTTCTAAAACTGCATTTGGCATGTCAAATACGATGCAATCTAAATTTTGCATAGAAAGATTTCTTGTATCCTGCAAGAATAACTCTACGTCTATGGAAAGTAAGTCACTAACCATTTTTGTGATTTTTACCATCCATTCATTATTGTCACAGGCCAATGCTTTACATTCTTTATCTAGATGATTCAAAATAGTATGTAAGAGATTCCCTGTTCCGCATAATGGATCTAAAATCGTCATCTTTTTTTCTGTATTTAATTTAGTGATTAAATATGCAATAAAAATACCTAAGGTGTCTGGAGTTGTATTTCCATTTGCAATACGCATTTCTTTAAAACCCTTTAAAAGAATAGCTTGCATAGCCTTACGAACATCTTCAACAGTAAAATCTACATCGGCCAGCTTATCATAAACTAGATTTAGCTTTCTTGTAGTTTCCTCATCACAATCACAAACCACATCAGAGGCTAAAATATTTTCTACTGTCATTTCAATTAATTCAAAATAGGATTTATGAAATGCTTCATATAATATATCATTTGACTCATCAACGCAATCATAGAAAAGCTCTAGATGGTCTGTTTTAATATCTTGCATAGATCTTCACCATTAATAATTATAACAAATTTACCAAATCTTGTAAACTTTATTCCTCATTTATTTTTACCTTAGGCAAATTTAATTTAAAATGGAACGCCAAATATCTAATCCCTACGACTAAAACAATTGTTAGAATGGCAGCTAAAGAATACATATTGCTAAATAAGGTTATGATATAAAATAATAACGCACCAAGAATTGCAGCCACACAATAAATATGCTTTCTGAAAATAGCTGGAATGTGGGCAGACATAATATCTCTTAGCATGCCTCCACCAACGGCAGTTAACACTGCACAAAAGATAATCATAAAATGATTCGTAATTCCAAATTCCTTTGTAAGTGTTGCACCTACTACAACAAAAACTCCTAATCCTAAACTATCAATAATATTATAC
>JAIDMV010000139.1 GCA_029050385.1 Anaeroplasmataceae bacterium
TTCCCATTCTTGCTAATAGAATCCTTCTTTCTTAAGAAAGCATGATATGCAGATGGCTCTGCACTATCTACAATTCTTTTTAAAATTGTTGCGTCAGTTAAAAAGTTTTGTCCAAACTTCTTTTTGATTTTAAATTGATTTTCCTTTATATTTTTTTGAGCAAAATCTATACTTCCAATTTTTGGCATAATTCTTTTAATACCTCTTTTTTTATCTGCAACATATTTACTCTTTTTAAAAATGTCTTCGCATTTGGTTTGCCGATATTTAATTCATCCGAAAGTTTTTCTCTTAAATTACTACTATTAGGCATACCCATAAGATGCAATTCATAAATATCCTGTAACGTAATTGTATCTTCTTCCTGTTGGTTCGAATAAACATTAGATAAAGATTCTATGATGCATTCTTTAGAAGCATGTTCTATACCAACCTTTTTCCCATTCTTGCTAATAGAATCCTTCTTTCTTAAGAAAGCATGATATGCAGATGGTATAGCTAATGCAATTTGATTTCTTATCTTTTCTCCAGGGGAATCAGGATCTGTAAAAATAATAATTTGATTGGTTTTACTTAATGTTTGTATCATCTTTATTGTATCATCACTAATTTCACTGCCATTTGTGATTACAACATGAGCATTAGGATAAACACTTTCAATACGATTCTTATCATGCAGCCCTTCAACCACAATAACACTAGTCATATATATCCTCAAAATAATAAATACGTTCTACTCGTTTATAGCTTGAGGAAACCAAGCTATGAACAATTGGAGAATATTCATCTAAATTTTTGATTTCTCCATTTGGAAGAATAATCTTTATTGCGAGTAAATCATCTGTTTTTTGATTCTTTTTCGTTTGTAGATAGGCCACTGCTGAAACAGAATTTTCAAAATAAAAATATTTCCCATTTGGATGAGCCATAGCCTTACTTTTAATTTCTTCTATAATCTTTGAATCAGGATGATTCGCTAAATCGATATGTTTAAATAGCTTACGATGATTAAAGGCATTTGCCAATCGGTTTAATACAGAGTCTGAAGACTTCGTCAACTGTTTTATAAATCCATTCACATATGCATCATCTAGCTCAATATAGGAGATAACATCGTCATTATTCTCAATGACATTTAAGAAGGAGGTGATTGTCGCATCAATGGTTATCTGCTTATTCGCTAAATCTTTGATGCGTTCAAAAATACTTTCTAGCAAAAGCTCATATGATCTAGCTACTGGATGATAATATACTTGGAAATACATATGATATCTGCTCATTAAATAAGATTCTAAAGTGTGTACTCCTGAGGCTCTACATAATACCTTGTTATCTACAACCTTCATAGATCTTAAAAGTCTATGCATATCTATCGTTCCATAAGTGGCTCCTGTAAAATATGCATCTCTTGTCAAATAATCCATACGGTCTACATCAAGCTGTGAAGAAACAAAAGTTTCAATTACTGGATATTTTCCTTTATGCCCAATGATGCTTGCCACATCCTCAGGTAATCCATGCACTTGATTTAAAATCTGATAAACATCTGTATCCTTACATAATATAATTTTTTCAGTCATTTCCTCATGAGAGGTCAAAAGAACATTTTCAAAAGCGTGTGAATATGGTCCGTGTCCAATATCATGTAATAAGGCAGCACACAAAAATACAACCTTTTCATATTCACTTAAAGCTTCTATTCCCTCTACATTATGTAAAACCAAATTGGCCATATGATAAGCACCTAAAGCATGTGTAAATCTAGAATGCTCTGCTGTGTGAAACACCATCGCAACACCACTCAACTGACGAATTCTTCTCAAGCGTTGTACTTCTTTAGAATCAATCAGTTCTAAAATTATTTTATATTCCACTTCTATATAGCCATAAATTGGGTCTCTAAAAACCTTGGTTCTTGCTAATTTTTCAAACATACATGTATCACCTCTAAACCATTGGTATATATTATTATACCTTATTTAAGTCCAAAAGAAAAGAAAAACAGCATTTCACAATCGTTCATGCTGTTTTAACTTTTATTTCTTTTTCTTAGAGGTATAAACCAAAGTATTCAAATAAGAATCCTGCTTCTTACGAAAATCTAAGATATGCTCAATCAATTCTAAATTTAATTCAGCATCACCAAATAACATATATTCTTCGTTCTTCTTACAATACATAAAATCATCTGTAAGAATATCTAAGTTTTTAGGGTCATAGGAGAATGATGGCTCTCCGCTGAACATATTTACTCCAAAGTAAGCACTATAAGTTTCTATGCCGAAGAGATTGATTATTGTTCGATACATATCCGTATTGGATTTTGTTTGAGATAATATGGTATCTATTTCTTCTGGATTCATAGAATTATAGATTGTACCCGTTGGATCATAAATAATAACTGGAATGTTGAGTAAAAGCTTACGATATTCGAGAGCAGTTAATTCGCGATCATATAAGGATTCATAAGCTCCTTTATATAATGCATTCCCATGATCTCCATATAAAATGAATACAGTATCCTTTAAATAATTTGGACTATCTGGATTTGTTGCATCCATTATGAAGTCATAGATAAGTTTATCATTATATTTTACTTGATTAATATAATTTGTTAACTGATAGTAGGTAGAACTAATTCCATACTCATAATTTGTAAAATTAGGTAAATCCTCAGACATATCATAAAATGGATTATGTGGCGTAATCGTCTCAACAAAAGATAATGCATTCTTTCCATTTTGATTTGCTGCTATTTGTGTTTCAGCAGCCCATTTCAAAATAGATGCATCACTAATCCAATAGTTTAAGTACTTCTCTTTATTATCTTTTTTTGGATATAAAGACTCATAGGTCTCTAATCCTCTAAAATCTGTTACCTTATATAATTGCTCATGTAAATTATTGTGATTATAAAAGCTTTCATTTGTTGGATTATAAGAATATGATAAATAGTCCTTGAAATGCTCTCCTAACACAGGCATTTGAAAATCATAGGCATCAAATTCCCAAGCAACAGTCATATCTCCTGTTGGATACATTCCTGTAAAGAATGCAAATTCTGCATCAGAAGTATTTCCGATTCCAACCGTTGTATAAACATTATTGAAATAAAAACAATTTGGATCTTTAAATAAACGATTAAAGAAAGGCGTAATCTCTATATCATTAAATGTATTCTCATAGCAGAATGCCATCGTAGATTCCATTTGGATTACAAATATATTTTTCCCTTCTAAAATGCCTGTTTGTTTATCCTTATTAGAATATGTTTTATGGTCTATAGCATTAACATAGCTTTCTTTATTTTTATTGTATTCTGATAATTCCTTAAATTCTTCTGTCACGTTTGCATCCTTATCAATTGCTCTATTGTCAACTCGGAATAACAATTCAGACATGTAGTAATTATATGCTCCTGCATACTGACAACCATATTGTGCATAGTCTGTTGAAAATCCCCAGTTTTTTTCTAAAGAGTACTGATAATATCCATATGTTCCAAAACAGCATCCAAGTAATACAGCAAAACTACAAAATATTTTTCGAAAAGTTATTTGTATTTTGATATCTTCAAAATGCTTTCTAAACACAATGAAAAGAACTAATATAACAATAAATGGAATTAAGGTTAAGATACGGTAATATAAGAAAAGCTCGTATATCCAATCTAGAAATACTTTACCACCAAACCCACCAGTAGGGCTTTTCATCAAAGAAAAATTAAATACAGAGAATGCAAGCTTATAGCTCTTCATATAGTATTGCAAACCAATAATTGCTACATTTAAAATGAAGGTTACAATCATTAAATAAATTGTAATTCTTTTTGGCTTTTTTAAAATGAGAATGCCGATCAAATAAAATATTCCCAATACTGCAAAGTTACCAATGATAGAGCATACCTCAGATAAAAATGTATGATTAAAAGG
>JAIDMV010000014.1 GCA_029050385.1 Anaeroplasmataceae bacterium
ATATGAAATAAAGAAGTATTTAGACAATAAAACCCATAGTTCAGCTTATATTAAGGTTTGTGCAATGGAGCTTAAAAGACTTGGGCATATGGAGTTAAGTGTTGCATTAGATAAAATAGCAGAATCAAAGATGTGCTTTGAGGCAGTTCTAATGGAAGCCTTTGGAATGAAAGATGACATTCGCTTAAATTTGAATAATGTTCTAATGCGTGCTGAAGAGGATATCGTTTTCGCAAGAAAAATAGAATTACTCGCTAAGGATAACAATGAACATGAGGTCTATACCTTAATGCACGAGCTTGCAAAAACTGAAGCTGAGAATTTGGCTGCTTTAATGGGAATTGTCAATCGTGTTTCAGAAGATTCACAAGAAAGACCAAGATATTAATAAAAACTAAAGTTTTTATGTAGAACTACTTTTGTAGTTCTTTTTTAATTCCTGTCTTTCCAATGGCATCATAATTTGATATAATATATTCGGTGAGAAATTATGTCAAAAATTGAGAAGAGAAGGCGAATGTTTATAGGCATAGAGGTTGCAATTGGAATCCTTTTTGTTATATTGCTTATCCTAGCAATTATAAATCAGCATCATCTCTATATATTCATTACAATTTTTTCTATTACTCTTTGGTGTTTTGCGTCCGCTTTTTGGTATTATCGCAATATAAAATTACCCTATAAGGGCTTGGTAGTTAAACCTACAATAGAAGGAATAAAAAAGGGAATCAAGTATAGCTATAAGGTTACACATGAGGAAGCATATAAAGAGATGATTAAAAGATATAACTTGCTTCCTTTAGCTAGAAAGTTTGATTTGAACGATGAAATAAATGATGAAATAGATGGAATAAACTATACCTCCTTTGATCTTATAGCTAGCCACCAGGTAAGTAGTGGAAAATCTAGTCATACGGTTATAGATTTTCAAGGTAAAGTTTATGATGTGGAATTAGGTTCCACCTATTGTGATTATATCCTGAAAGAAGATGGAAAAAAGATTAAACCAGAAGGATTCACAAAATTAGATTTAGAAAGTATAAAAATGAATGATAAATTTGATTTGTACACTAGGCATACAGTTGAAATTTTTAAAATATTTACACCAAAATTAATCCAAGAATGTAATAAAATAAATTTTTTTGACAATAAAGCTAGTATAATTTGTCATTTTGCTTCTCACTTTTATCTTTTCTTAGCCAATAAAGAAAATCAGTTTGAGAAGCTTGCTTCACCAGCAGAAATTAAACTAGAGTATAATAAGCAGTATGAGACTTTAAAGAAATATTTGACACCATTTTTATAATAAGAATTTGAGAACTTTATTTTAAAGTTCTTTTTTTCTTGCAATCTCTATATAATAGTTGTATAATTTAAATGAATAAATATTCATTCAATAGAGGTGAATTATGGGAAGAAATGAAGATAGGAACCTGGAGCAACGAAAAGAAACTATCAGCAAAATAGAAGATGGTGCTTTATATTACTTTGCTAAATATGGTTTAGCAGGAACTAAAATTAGTGATTTATCAAAGTTCTTAGGAATCTCTCAAGGGTTACTTTACAGATACTATCCATCTAAAGAAGAACTATTTAAAACTGTTTCTAAAAAGTGGATTGAGATGCGAGATAACAATATGCAGGGTTTAGTTGGCGCTCCTATGAGTGGAAAGGAAAAAATTCTTTTTCTTTCCAATTATATTGAGACCAGTATGAAGAGGGATAAGAAATTTGCTTCCTTCTTTACGATTTTTGAAAATGATAGTTTGACTTCTGGTACGAAGGAAGGGAGTTTATTTTATACCTGGTCTAATGATCCGATTTTAATGCTTGCAAAAATAATTGAGCAGGGACAACAAGAAGGAGATGTCCATTTAGGAAAATCTTACAAAATGGCTATAAGCTATTGGGGACTTGTCTTTGCAATTTCACACAATTATATTTCTAGTGATACTTTAGAATGGTGTGATTTTAATATGTTGAATCGTTTATTGATTAAGAATATATAAGAGGTGCTAGAAAAATGAAATATATGAGTTTTAATTCATCTTGTACTCTTACAGCACTTGCAAATATGCTAGAATTATTAAAGATTGATAATGTTACAGATAGAATTCTTGCTGAAAAGTTTATGCTTCCCTATATATTTAGATATAAAGAAAATCAATTTTGTGCAGGAGCTATGAACCAAAATGCAGAAATCTATAATTCCTATTTTAACAAAAAAGGCTATGAGTTTGTTGAAGTAGAATTATCTAAAGAAGAACTTTGCCCTTATTTAAAGAAGCATCCAATAAGTATGCTTGGTGTTAAAAGTGCATCTGGTAAGCACGCTGTTGTTTTTCTGAAACAGCAGGAAGAAGAATTGTTATTCTTAAATCCTCATTATGAAAATGACAAGGAAGAGGATATTCTTTGCATTAAAAAAGAAGAACTTAACAAGTTTGTAGAGAATAAAATCATAGTTGGAAGCATTCAAAAAAGTACAAGCCAACAAACGAAAATAGATTATCAAGCTTCCTTAAAAGCTTTAGACGTTTATTTGAAGGAGTTTGATACATTTTGTTGTGAGTCAAGAAGCAGGACTGCGATATTTGAAAAAAGAGATGAATTATTTCGTTGTTTTGCGATAGATTTAATTCCAATGATGGAGATTCTTAAAGAGAATACTTTACTTTCTTTACTCTATGAGTTTCAGCAAGTAATATTTAAACTTATAAAAATAG
>JAIDMV010000140.1 GCA_029050385.1 Anaeroplasmataceae bacterium
GAATATAATATAACGGGAGTATATAGGACATATAATGTGGCACTGGATAAGTTAAGAAAAGTGTTAGAGTAAATAAGAATACTATATATTAGTTTAAAATAAATTGCGATTGTGTAAGGATTTACTGATAAGTGGATTCTTTAATATAGGACCATAGAGATACTTATTTTTATGGTTTCTTTTTTTATTTATGCTTATCTCTTTTTAAATTATTTCATTTGTGATATACTACTATTGAGGTATATCGTAAATGAAAGTTTTATCGACCACATCTAGAACCATAACTATCGAATTAAATAATAATGAACCATATTATGCTTTAGAAGAATTTGAGATATATCTAAATTCTGTTTTTTTAAGAAAAGAAAGTATAAATGTTTTTACAATCTATGACTTAGAGCCAAATACAGTTTACATGATCTCTGTAGGTGAAGAAAAAATAAAGGTCACGACAAAAGAAGAAAGTCTATGTCTTAATGTTAGAGAATTTAATGCTATTGGTGATGGACTTGCTGATGATACAGTAAAAATTCAGGCAGCTATTATGTGTTGTCCAAAAAACGGATGTGTTTATATTCCGAAAGGAACATATCTAATTACTTGTATTTTTCTAAAATCAGATATGATGCTTTACTTTGAAGCAGGTGCTAAAATAATAACCAAGTACGATAGAATGGAGTATCCAGTTTTACCTGAGGAGAAGAAAGGCTTTTCTTTTGGAACTTGGGAAGGTAGTATGGTTGCAGGATTTGCATCCAGTATTACTGGCATTGGATGTAATAACTTATGTATAGCAGGTCTAGGAGAAATTGATGAACAGGCTTCCTTAGGGGATTGGTATAATAACCATAGGGAAAAGAGGGTTGCTTGGAGAGGCTTTGGAATGTATTTTAAGGATTGTATCAATCTTGAAGTTATTGGCATTTATATCCATGATACACCAGCTTGGAATGTCCATCCTTTCTTTTCAAAACACTTGAAGTTTTTGAATATGAGGATAGAAAATCCTGCAACTATGCCTACAACAGATGGATTAGATCCAGATTGCTGTGAAGATTGCTTAATCGCAGGCTGCTATTTTAGTGTTGGTGACGACTGTATTGCAATTAAATCTGGAGCATATGAGCTTGCTAAAAAATATAAGCAACCTTCTTCATATATTACAATTCGAAATAATTATATGGCTTCTGGACATGGAGGAGTTGTTTTTGGAAGTGAATCCTCTGGGGGTATACATCACATTACTGTAGAACAATGCATCTTTAAAAATACGGATAGAGGTTTAAGAATTAAGACGCGTCGTGGAAGAGGTCGCGTTGGAAGTATAGATCATATTTTCTTTAATTCAATACTAATGGATGGTGTAAAGACTCCATTTGTTATCAATATGTTCTATAATATGGGTTCGGCAGGAGGACATGAAGAATATGTATGGTCTAAAAAGCTTCAAGAAGTAACAGAGCTTACTCCTATATTAGGTCATTTTAAATTTTCTAATATGATATGTAAAAATGTTGGATATGCAGCAGGTGTATTTCTCGGATTGCCAGAATCTCCTATTAAAGGTATAGAATTAGAAAATGTTGAATTTCATTATGATTCGAAATGTGAAGAAGGATATCCTGTAATGATTGAGCACAATTTTAAATTAAAAAATGCAGGGTTATATTGTTTAAATGTTGGAAAAATGTATACGAAAAATGTGACTTTTAATGGTCTTGTTGGAAAAAATATAATTATTGAAGAAGAGGAGTAAATTATGGAAAATTTATTATTTACGTTAAATGCTATCTTACCTATTATTTTACCTATATTGTTGGGATATTTTTTAAAGAGAATTCATTTTTTTAAAGAAGGATTTCTTCCAGAAGCAAATAAACTTGTATTTAAAATATTGATTCCTATTTTGCTGTTCAGTAATCTTTATTTAGCTGATTTGACAGAAATCAATTGGGCATTTGTAGGATTTTCTGCTGCTGCAATACTCGTATTATTTCTTATTGGTCTTGTCATTGTGCTTTTCATTCCTGATAGAAAACAAAAGGGAGTAATTTTACAAGCAAGCTTTCGATCCAACTATGCTATTATAGGAATTCCGCTTGCAACAATGCTAGGTGGTGCTCAAGCAGGAGCAGAAGCATCTGTTGTAGCTGCGGTAAGTGTTCCTTTATTTAATATGTTAGCCGTTATTGCATTAAGCATTTATGATCATGATGAAAATACTAAAATATCTGTAAAAAATATCCTTTTCAAGATTATAACTAACCCTTTGATTATTGGAGTAGCTGCAGGTTTGGTTGTCTGTGGCATCAATATGGGAATCAATGCTGCTGGCGGAGATGTTAGTAATTTCTTAAATGATTATATGGCATTTATTCCAAGTACAATTACTAGTCTAGGTAAAGTTGCCACTCCATTAGCACTTATCGTATTAGGTGGAAGATTTGAATTTAAAGCAGTTAAGGCATTATGGAAACAACTGACTCTTTCCGTAACCCTACGCTTAGTGATTACTCCAGCAATTTTCCTTGTAATTGCCTATTTCCTTGGCTTTAAGGGGTCTACTCAGTTTGCAATCTTAATCTCTCTTTTTGCAACACCTATCGCTGTTTCAAGTGCGCCAATGGCAGCTCAAATGGGACAGGATGAAGAACTTGCTGGACAGATTGTAGTTTGGACAAGTGCTCTATCAGCCTTTAGTTTGTTTGCCATTATAATGATTTGTGCTGCAATAGGTATTTTCTGATTATTAAGTGAAAGAACTAAAGCAATCAATTTTATAGAAGATAAAAAGGAGTTAGAAAATCTAACTCCTAAATTTTTTCTAAAACAATATCCATAAACTTTTTTGTATCCTCAAACTCTTCAAATTTGGCTGCAAAATATTCATCCCCCATTGCACCAGCAAGAACCTTGCTCATACGTTCATGCATCATAATTTGGGAAGGATACATTTTTTTAATCTCTTCATAAGTATATTTATAATTGAGTCTATCTCGTCTTCCAACGAAGCAGCAGTAGTACTTAGGATAATCTAAGACTACATTTTTTATTTTGTCATAACATATTATATCTGCATAGATTTGATATGTATCTACGGATTGACCAAAGTTAATCAAATCTGGAGCAGGTCCTCCAGGTGGTCTCATATTCACTTCTAAGGCTACGATATCTCCAACTTTTCCAAGTCCTTTTTTGGCTTTGCTAAGTCTAAAAAACTCTAAATGAAAATATCTTGAGTGAATATGAAAGGCTTTAAGTACTTTAGAGCCTGCCTCATAAATATCTGTTGGAATCTCTTTGTTAACATAGTATGTAACTTCAAGATTTTCATTTACTATGTCCATAATAGAAGGAGGGAAGACCTCATTGTCACAGAATACAATATTACTATTGGAATCACATATTCCATCTAAAGAAGTAATATTGCCTTCTATGAATTCTTCCATAATATAAGGCACTTGGAATCCACCTTTATAAAAGTTCTTTAAATCCTCTTCATTTTTGATTTTATAAGTCGCAGCAGCACCAACCCCAACATTTGGTTTGACAACCACTGGATATCCAACCATTTCGATAAATTTCAAATCTTCTTCTAAAGATTTGCAGAAGACATAACGAGCTACAGGTATGCCTGCCTCTATATAATAATCCTTCATCAAGGATTTAGAAGTAAAGGCTATGACATCCTCCATTTTAGCTCCAGTGATATTAAAATCAGTTCTGAGTCTTGCATCTTGTCGTAACCAATACTCATTATTTGATTCCAAATAATCGATCTTTCCATATTTAAAAGCAAAGAAAGCAACTGCACGATATACTTCATCATAGGATTCTAAAGAATTTACTTTATAGTATTCAGTTACAGAATCTTTCACACATTGTCTTAATTCATTATACGGAGTGTCACCTATTCCTAATACATTTACGCCATTTCTTTTTAAACGGTCACAAAAATTATAATAATTTGTGGGAAATGCTGGCGAAATAAATATAAAATTCATAAAAATCAGCTCCTTTTCGTATAAAATATAAATAATTATATCATAAAAAAGCAAACTTGTGAAGTGGATTTATCTTGTTTATATAAGAATAGTAGTGTATAATTATGATAAGAATATTTCAGGAGGTTTTAAAATGAGAAATCCGTTTAAAACCTATTCCTTTTGGGTGAAGATAATTGCTGCAGCATTACTCATTACTTTAGGAGTTTGGTTGATTATAGATGTAAATACGGGAGAAAAATTTTCAACATTTATTGTACTTATGTTTACAGGATTGGTAGCAGGAGTATTTGCAATTATACGGGCTATCCCTCTTATGCGTACTTTAAAAACAGGGAAAGGCCGTTTAACCTGTATCATAGAGATAGCAGTTCATATTGGACTTGCTGCTGCAATGATTTTTGCAGCTATCGCTAAAGTCAGCAATGAGGAATCTGATTTTGCAGATTTTGTTTATAAATATTATCGATTTGCTATTGCATTATTTTTCTATACCCGTATAGTTTCCTATTTTGTATGTACGGTTTTATGT
>JAIDMV010000141.1 GCA_029050385.1 Anaeroplasmataceae bacterium
TTAATTATGAGAGCGATTCTCACATTTCTAGATTGCTTTTTTAGAATTTTAGTTATACTATATTTTTGAGGTGAATGAATATGTCTATTGCACAAAAGCTAATTGAATTAAGACAAAAGAAAAAGATGACGCAAAAGGAGCTAGCAGAACAATTAAATGTTTCAGATAAAGTTATATCAAGATGGGAAACAGGAAAATCTCTGCCAGATGTTTTGATGATGAAAAAGATATCTGAAGTATTAGAGGTATCTATTTCCGAACTATATGATTGTGTGGAAGGGACAAATGAACCAAAAGAAGAAACAGAGTATCGTTATGACACAGATCGTATTTGGAAATATGTAAAATATAGTATAGTGTCATATGTTTTACTTATAATTTCTCTTTTAATTGTTTTGCTTGCTAATTGGATGAAGGATGAAGGGAACCTTCAAAATAGTTATATTCTCTTACTTCTGGCAGTTATAACAACCATACTTTCAATTTCTATTGAAGTGATTGGATATTTAGGTTTGTATCATCATATGAAAACTAGAGATTACAAAGAGGAATATTTAAGAGTTATGAAAAAGCATAGTACTATATGTGCTGTACTATGCGTGATTTCTTTGTTCTTAGCTGTTATGTTTTATGTTGTTATATAAGAAGAATCAAAAGCTACTTTATTCTTGAAAGTAGCTTTTCTTTTCTCTTGAAATTTTATATTTATTTATGTTATAATTCTTAATAGTCTATCGCAGGCGTAGTTTAATGGTAGAACATCAGCTTCCCAAGCTGTCAGTACGGGTTCGATTCCCGCCGCTTGCTCCAATGCAGAGATACCCAAGAGGCTGAAGGGACACGCTTGGAAAGCGTGCAGATCGGTAACACGGTGCAGGGGTTCAAATCCCCTTCTCTGCGCCATCTTAATCGTACTCAGATAATACGTTGGTATTATCTGTTTTTTTATACCTAATTTCACTCAAATTTACCAAATCCAACCGAATTACGCAGGATTTAGCAAAAATATAATTTTGATGAAACTCGAGAAAAAAGTGCTTTTTATTGATATTTAGGGAAAATTTTTATCAAGATATATCACTGAGTGAAACTTCAAGCCACTCACTAAGTTAAGTAGGGGGTTCGAACTTTCACTTGGTAAAAGGAATCAACACCAAAAAGAATATTAATTTTTTTCGACTAATACCACTATTTTTAGAACTTTCTTGAAATTAATATTTTTAAAAATCTAAATTTTCTGGCTTTTTTAATGTTTAATGCAAAATTATTGTTGAAAATTGTTTATTGTAATAATGAATTATGATACAATAGTTAAAATGATTTACGATTATGATGGGGAGGTAATAATATGAAAAAACAAAATAATCTTGCATTCCCTTTTGGTTTGCCTGATCCAAAACTATTAAATAAGCAAATGGAACAAATAAATAGCAATTTTAGAAAACTAATTGATGAAACAGTAAGAATGAATTTTAAAGGTATTATACAGCCATCTTTTTTAGTTAAAATGAAGTATTATATTATGG
>JAIDMV010000142.1 GCA_029050385.1 Anaeroplasmataceae bacterium
GTATAAATATTCATATCATGTTATAATTCATAAATGAAATTGTGAAAAGAGGGATATTAGATGAACATCTATTTAGACTTATTTTTGACTTTTTTTAAACTGGGCGCTACTACCTTTGGTGGCGGTTATGCAATGATGTCACAGATTAAAGAAAGTATAGTAGAAAAGAAAGAATGGTTAACTAATGATGAGCTATTAGAAGTATTTGCCATATCTGAATCAACCCCAGGTCCAGTTGCTATTAATATGGCTACCTATATTGGATTTCAAAAAGGAAAAATATTAGGGAGTGTTTTAGCTACATTAGGGGTTGTACTTCCTTCCTTTATCATCATTTTCATAATATCCTTATTTTTAAATAAATTCTTAGAAAATAAATATGTGGCTTATGCATTTGTAGGAATCAAATGTGCAGTTGCATTTTTAATATTGAAAGCTGGACTAAATTTGTTTAAGAAAATGAAAAAAACTCCATGGCAATTATGTGTTTTTGGAATTGTACTTATCTTAATGATTTTATTAGAATTGTTCTCTAAGAGCTTTTCTTCAATCTACCTAATCATTATAGGTGGTGTGATTGGAATCATTATACTTACAATTCAAGATCATATAAAAAGAAAGAGAGATGAAATACAATGATTTATTTACAACTCTTTCTAGAATTCTTTAAAATCGGCTTATTTACCTTTGGTGGTGGATATGCTATGATTCCTCTTATTAAAGAGGTCGTATTAAATTATGGTTGGTTAACCGAAGAGCAGTTTATGGACTTCATAGGAGTATGTGAATCTACACCAGGTCCTATTGCAATCAACATGGCAACCTTCGTTGGCTCTTCTCAAGCAAGCATTGGTGGAGCTGCAGTTGCAACCTTAGGCGTTGTTCTTCCCTCATTCATTATTATATTATTGGTTGCTTCTATCTTAAAGAAATTCATAAAAAATAAATTTGTTGATAGAGCATTAACAGGTATTAAAGCTGTTGTCATTGGATTAATTCTTTCTACTGGTATTATCTCTTTAATTCAATGTATAGGTTATGAATCTCTTTCATCTTTTAATGTAAATTATGCATC
>JAIDMV010000143.1 GCA_029050385.1 Anaeroplasmataceae bacterium
CTAAATCAGTTCTGTTTAAGGAATTCAATACTAAATATTATTATTTGAGAACCTGCATAAATGGAGATAGCCTGATTTCTAAAAGGTTTCTAGATGAGCCTATGGTATTGATTCAAGCAATTAAAAAAGTAGTAGACATATTAAGAAGTTTGGATGCTTATGATTGTCCTTATCAATCTAGTGAAAGTATAGGCGATTCATTTATACATGGAGATTTATGTCTGCCAAATATTTATGTGAATGAGAAGAATGAGTTTGTAGGATTTATAGATTTAGACAACGCTGGTTTAGGTGATGTATGGGAGGATTATGCATGGTTGATTTGGAGCTTTGAGCATAATTTAAAGACAAACCAATACACTAAAGACTTATTAAAAGAACTTGGACTAGAGATGAATGATGAAAAATATAGACATTATATTCAAAAAGGATGATTTTTGTTTTATAAGGACTATTAGAGATTTTGGGACAAAATTTGATTTTATAAATTATAAATGAACATAAAAACTAGGAGGGTTAGTTATGAACCATATTGGTAAATTATTTCAAGTAAATATTTATGGAGAAAGCCATGGGACTTCTGTAGGAGTTTTATTGGATGGAGTTCCTGCAGGGATTGCCTTAAAAGAAGAGGATTTTTCTATAGATTTAGCAAGAAGAAAATCTGGTGGTCTTGGAACAACGCCAAGAATAGAAGCAGATGAAGTTATTTTGGAATCTGGAGTATTTAATGGCTACTCAACAGGTGGAGCTATTTTAATTCGCTTTTTAAATACCAATACCAATAGCAAAGATTATTCTAAGCTAGTGAGTCATCCTAGACCTTCTCATGCAGATTTTGTTGCAGATAAAAAGTATCATGGATTTCAGGACTATCGTGGTGGGGGATTCTTTTCAGGAAGATTAACCCTTGGTATTGTTGCTGCTGGAGTAGTTGCTAAAAAGATTTTGCAGAATGTAAGTTTTCAAACGGAGATAACAAATCTTGGTGGTTCTACGAATAAAGAGCAGTTTAAATCCCTTTTAGAACAAGTAGTAAACGAAAAGGATTCTATAGGAGGAATTGTGCGTATCAATGCAGGCAATATACCAGTTGGAATAGGAGAACCTTATTTTGATTCTTTAGAATCTACAATTTCTCATCTATTATTTTCTGTTGGTGGGGTTAAAGGAGTTTCTTTTGGCATAGGATTTGATGGAGCTAACTTAAAAGGCAGTGAATTTAATGACTGCATTATAGATGAAAAAGGAACTACGAGAACCAATCATAATGGTGGAATCAATGGTGGTATTTCTAATGGGAATGACCTTGTTGTAAATGTGTTTGTTAAACCAACACCATCTATTGGTCTTCCTCAAGAAACTTTTAATCTAGAAAAGAATAAGGTAGAAAGTTTAGAGATTGAAGGTCGTCATGATACAGCAATTATTTTAAGAGCTCAAGTTGTATTAGAGGCATGTGTAGCTATTGCACTTGCAGATGCGAGTCTGATTTCAAAAGCATATCAAGGGGAGATTAAGAATGAATAAAGAATGGACTATGCCAGAAGGATTTACAGAAAAGGAAGCGAAAACTGAAGCACTTCGTTGTTTATCCTGTAAAAATCCACGTTGTGAAACAGGTTGTCCTACACATATGCGCATAAAAGACTTTATACAAGAATTAAAGAAGGATAATTTAGAAGGAGCATATGACATCATCAGTTCTTGTTCAGATTTACCTTATATTTGTTCTATAATCTGTCCACATGAAAAACAATGTGTTGGACATTGTGTATTAGGAATTCAGGGAAAACCAATCCATTGTGGTAATCTTGAACGCTATGTTGTAGAAAATATGAATAAGCCTGAGACTAAAGAAATTAAATCAAATAAAAAAGTTGCGATTATTGGTGCAGGACCTGCAGGTATTTCCTGTGCAAAGGAGCTTTTGAAGGCTGGCTGTTCCGTAGAGATTTTTGAAGCCACCTCCTATTTTGGTGGTGTGATGACCTATGGTATTCCAAATTATCGTTTAGATTATTCTAGAGTAAAGCGTATTGAAGAAGAACTTTCTTCTTTAGAAGCAGTTATCCATTACAATCAACATTTAAAGGAATCAGAAATCATTGAATTAAAAAAAGATTTTGATGACGTTTTCATTTCAATTGGTTTAACCAAATCCAAACATTTAGGAATTCCAAATGAAAATATCACAGGAGTTTATGATGCTTTAGAGTATTTAAGGGCAGTTAATTTGGATATTAAGTTTGGAGAAGGAAGTAGACCAAAACTCTCAGGTACAGTTATTGTCATCGGCGCGGGAAATGTAGCTATGGATGCTGCAAGATGTGCAGCTCGTGATGGTGCAAAGGTATTAGTTGTATATCGTAGAAGTCGCTTAGAAGCTCCTGCAACTAAGCATGAAATAGCAGAGGCAGAAGCTGAAGGAGTTATTTTTCAATTTTTAAATGCTCCAGTTGAGGTTATCGGAAAAGACAAGGTAATGGGTCTTAAAGTTGAAGAAATGCAACTTGGCGAGCCTGATGCTTCCGGCAGAAAGAGACCGGTAGGAACTGGTAAATATTGTGAGATTTCTTGTAATTCAATTATTAGTGCGATTGGTCAGGATCCTGAAGATATTTATGATTCAAAAAGTTTTAAAACAGATTATAAATATTTGGTATGCGATGAGTTGGAAACAAATATCAAAGGCATATATGCTGGTGGCGATATTGTATTAGGTGCTAAGACTGTAGTTGAGGCTATGGCTTGCGGTAGAAAAGTTGCACAAAAAATCTTAAAAAATGAATAAAAAAAGTAGAGCGAGTGAATTTAATAGAACTCGCTTTTTAAATACGAAATTATTTTACAAAGTTTTTGATATATGGTATAATTATAATGTTAAAAGCGTTTTCACTTCATAGACGCGAAGGGAAGGAGAAAAAATATGAAGAAAAGAAAATTTTTGATTTCTCTTCTTTGTTTTTCAGCACTATTAGGCGTATCAGCTACTGCCTTAACAAGCTGTAAAACAAAACCAGAGGAACCAGACACTCCAGTAGTAGAATACTGGAAAGTAACAATTGATTTAAATGATGGTTCAACTCCAACAACAAAAGATGTTGTAAAAGGACAAAAGTTAACAGGAGTTTCTGAACCAACAAGAGAAGGATATACATTTGCTGGATGGAAAGTAAATGGTGCTGACTGGACAATGAATACAGCTATCACAGGAAATATTACGATTGTAGCACAGTGGACAGAAAAACCAGTTACTCCAGTAGTAGAATATTGGACAGTAACTATTGACTTAAATGATGGAACTGAGGCAACAACAAAGGATGTTGTAAAGGGACAAAAGCTAACAGGCGTTTCTGAACCAACAAGAGAAGGCTATGAGTTTGCTGGATGGAAAGCAAATGATGCTGCATGGACAATGGATGA
>JAIDMV010000144.1 GCA_029050385.1 Anaeroplasmataceae bacterium
CTTCTATTATCTTTTGTTCTTCTCTTGTTAAAGCATTTACTTCCTTTTCTTTTGAAGGTGGTAACTTAATTGTAGAAGTTGGATCTTTTATTATATAATCCAAATTCATTGCAAGATGAAATGCTTGTTTTAATACAGATACAATACTAGATACTGTATTAGTAGCCAAAGGCTTGTGCGTGACAAGGTTTCCTCTCCTTAACTTTTCAATGACATAATCCTGTAGAAGTGTTGGGGTAATAGATTCTAATTCATAATTTCCTAATATAGGATTGATATGGAGCAAGGTGATGTCTTGATACTTGCTGTAGCTCCTTATCTTTAGAGTAAGTTTGGCATATTTATTTAGCCATAGATTTAATAATTCTTTTAGTTTCATGTGTGTGACTCCTTTTTGGATAATTATATAGCAAAAAAGGAACTAAGTTAGAACGAAAGTTTTAAAAATAATTCAATACGCTTAAATAAAAAAACGTATTGAAAACATACTTAATTATATATAGTTAAGGATTGCAAGGCACTGCCTTGAATAAGGCTAGGGAATATGTTCTATCTAAATCGTGCAAATTGTTTGTGAAGCGTTTTGTTGCACAACAAGAAATGAGGTGAAGATAGGATGAGTTTGATCTTTACTATTGCTGTTACGATTAGTTTCTATTGTTCAATGGATTACTATCGAAAGAAAAAAAACTACCTGTAGCCGCCAAGCAAATAGGTAGTTTTTGAAAGTATAACATAACAAACCAGGTGGTTTTACCCAGCCTTGTTCTTTATTACACTTATATTGTATGTTATTTTGCTATAAAATCAGTACTTTTTGTACACCTAGAATTTTTCTTTGATTATAGAATAAAAGTCAGTCTTATGCTCTACATCTTTTTTAAACGCATTAAATACAGCCATAGTTACATAAGAATCATTAAAGGCATCATGAACCTGTATCTCATCATTTTTATAATACGTCTGATACAATTTAAATAAACCTGGTTCATTTTTTAAATGATAGTACGTTTGAATTAACTTACATAGGTTAACATATCTAATTCTATCACTCAAGTTTTCTACATTATGCAATTCAAAAGAATCATTTAAAATCAGCTTATCATTCTTTCCATAAATTAAAATACTTGGCTGATATTTTAAGACAAGCATCTTAAACTCATCATAAAATTCATTATAAGAAATAGCCTTTTGGTGAAATTCTTCTCTAGTTATATTCAAAAAATCTAAGGTTCGATTACTGATATCCTTATGGGTTTTTGGTTGGATATAGTTATTATAACGACAGATTTCATTTCCCTGGCCGTTTACTAAAACATAGCCAGCCTGAATCATCTCCATTTTATACCCTTTTCCTGAAAAATTATAGGATGGCATTGTCATCTCTAAATCTAAAAATAGTATATTTCCTAAACCATTTAAAAAGTCAGCTAAGGAACTATTCAGTTCCATTCGATCATAATACAATATTTTTTGAAACAAATTGATGCGATAGATTTGATGAACATAATTTACCAAATAGGCAGCAATCCCATTCTTTGTAAAGTTCTTCTCATCATCATAATCTAAATCAATGTAGGTACCTGGATATAAGTATCTTCTAAATTGACTAAACTGACTATTTTGAAAATGCAAATACAGAATTCGATTATTCGTTTTTATTTCAATTAATCTATATTTATTTTGTGTTTTATAAATTCTACCAATTATACGCATATTAATCCTTCTTTACTGAGATGGCAACCCCATCACCAAGTTCAAATATTGATGTATCATAATTTGGATTTTTTAAAAGATATTCCTGATATCCAGCAAGCTTACGAATAAGCCCTCTTACAGATCTAGATTGTGCTTCATAGTCATCTTTGTTTACAAGACCATGAAAACTCATATTATCAGAAACTACAATTCCATGTGATGTAAGCAAAGGTGTGTAAATTTCAAAAAATTTTGTATATTGTGCCTTGGCAGCATCTATAAAAATCAAATCAAAAGATGCATCCTTAACAAATTCGAAAGCCTCTAAGGCATCACATTCAATCAAGCGAATTTGACTTTCATAACCAGATTTTTGAAAAGTTTTCTTAGCAATCTGAATCATTTCCTGATTTCTTTCAATCGTTGTAATTTGACTACCACAAATTCTTGCCATACGTGTTGCAGAATAACCGATAGCTGTTCCAATTTCTAAAATATGTTTTGGTTTTGAAATTCGGATAATTTGTTCTAATAAAGCTAATCCTTCATCCACTATAATAGGAACATGATGTTCTTTTGCATAGGTTTTCAGTTCAATATCTAAATCTGTCCAAATCAAATTTAAGGGATTACTCTCCACAGCTTCCATCGCAGTCACAGTCTTCTGTTCCACAGCCACTACAGCCTCCACAATTTCCACTACATCCCTCAGCCTTATCTTCACTATAATAGTCGTTTACTAGTTCTTCTAGCATATCCCATTCTTCATCTGTTTCAATTGCGTGTAAGGATCCATTGCCATCACCATTCTCTTCATAGCTGGCTGCAGAAAGCTGCTGTTCTCCACGTGGCTGAAAAATAACATAATCTTTGTTAAACTCTTCACTATGGTACGTAAATAAGATATCACATGTAACCTTTTTTCCATCTTCCATAGTTAACACCAATGTACGATCTTCCATCATAATTCTCCTTTTTAAAAACTCATTTTATCTAAATAATTTTGTAAAATGACAACTGCTGCCATTTCATCTTTTTTCTTTTTTCTATCTTCGCTTCTGACATTTCCAGAAATCATAGGCTTAT
>JAIDMV010000145.1 GCA_029050385.1 Anaeroplasmataceae bacterium
GTAAAACTTCTGGCAAAGGCCACAAGGGTCAAAACGCTCGTTCAGGCGGCGGTGTTCGTCCAGGCTTTGAAGGTGGACAATTACCTTTATTCCAACGTTTACCTAAGATTGGTTTCCATAGCCATTCACACAAATTCTATGCAATTGTAAACATAGAAAAATTAAATTGCTTTGAAGATGGAGCTACAGTTGATGCTGAAAGTTTAATCAAAGCAGGTTTAATTAAAGAAACCTTAGATGGTGTTAAAGTATTAGGTCAAGGAGAATTAACAAAGAAGCTAACTGTTAAGGTTAACAAAATTTCTAAATCAGCACAATCAGCCATTGAAAATGCTGGTGGTACTGTTGAGGTGATTTAATTGTTAGAGAAGCTAAAGAAGATTTTAAGTAATAAGGAAATATTACAAAAAATCATATTTACATTCGCAATTCTTTTAGTATTTAAAATCGGAACCTACATTCCAATTCCTCTAATCTCTACAACAAGTATTAAAGGAGTTATTGCAGGTAATGATTTCTTAACAGTGTTAAACGCCTTTTCTGGAGGAGGTTTATCTAACTTCTCTATCCTAGCTTTAGGTATTTCACCTTATATTACATCATCCATTATTGTTCAAATGCTTCAACTTTTAATTCCAAAGTTAAAAGAATGGGGAGAACAAGGAGAAGTAGGTAAGGTAAAGATTGGACGTGTAACACGTTATGTTACTGTTGTTCTAGCTATGGTTCAAGCCTTAGTATTAATCTTTGGTCTTGGAGCTCAGCCAGAAAATGTATTAATTGATTCCTTGATTCAATATAAGAGTTATTATTGGGCTTTCTATATTTATATGGCTATCGTAATTACAGCAGGTTCTGCATTCACAATGTGGTTAGCTGACTTGATTACACGCCATGGTGTAGGTAATGGTTCATCAATGATTATTTCTGCAGGTATTATTTCATCCATTCCAGCGATGTTTAGTACTTTAGGAAATAAGTATTTAGGAGCAAATGCAACAGGTTTAAATATCTTCTTATATATTTTAGTTATCGTATTATATATAGCAATGATTTTAGCTGTTGTTTACTTCGAAGGTGCAGTAAGAAAAATTCCTGTACAATATGCAAATCGTCAAGCATCTCAAGGCTCTGACATTCCAGTTAAGCTAAATAGTGCAAACGTAATTCCAGTTATCTTTGCATCTACAATTATGAGTATTCCTTTGACTATTGTAGGTATTATGGGATTATCCACATCTACCTCTGTAGGTGCATTCTGGGTAAATGAGGTTTTCTCTAATGCTAAGCCTATTGGCTGTACATTGTACATTATATTAATTGTATTCTTCAGTTTCTTCTATTCTTTTATGACGGTAGATCCAGATCAGATTAGTGATAACCTAGATAAACAGGGAGCATTTATCCCAGGATATCGTCCAGGAGAAGATACTAAGATTCAATTATCTAGAATGCTATTTAGAATCACCTTACTTGGTGCTGCTTATTTAGTATTTGTTGCATTAGTACCTATTATTGTATCTGCTGCTTTCGGATTCACTTCAAGTGAAGCAAGCACAATTACAATTGGTGGTACATCATTAATCATTGTTGTTGGTGTTGCGATTGAGACATTCCGTCAAATTGAAACAGCATCTGAAACAAAGGATTATAAAGGCTTCTTAGATTAATTAGGAGGATGGCTCATATGAAACTATTAATTATGGGTAGACCTGGTGCTGGCAAAGGCACACAAGCAGCTAACATTAAAGAATATTATCATATTCCCCATATTTCTACAGGAGATATGTTTAGAGCTGCAATTAAGAATCAAACGAAGTTAGGCTTAACTGCCAAAGAATATATGGACAAGGGTGCATTAGTTCCTGATGAAGTAACTATTGGCATTGTTCAAGAAAGATTATTAGAAGATGATTGTAAGAAAGGATTCCTTTTAGATGGTTTCCCTCGTACAATTGCTCAAGCAGAAAGCTTAGAAAGCTTTTTGAAAGAAAATGGAATTGTCCTAGATGCTGTTTTAGATGTGGATGTTCCAGCAGAAATTTTAGTAAGAAGAATGGTTGGTCGTCGTGTTTGCAAGGGCTGTGGAGCTACATACCATGTAGAATTCAATGCACCAAAGCAAGAAGGCATTTGCGATGTGTGTGGAACCAAGTTGATTCAAAGAAATGATGATACTTTAGAAACTGCAGAAAATCGTTTAAATGTTTATGACAAGCAAACTGCTCCATTACTTAAATTTTATAAGGAAAGAAATTTATTAAAAACAGTAGATGGCAATCAAGCATTAGATAAAGTTTTTGAGGATATAAAAGCTGTATTAGGT
>JAIDMV010000146.1 GCA_029050385.1 Anaeroplasmataceae bacterium
GTAGGAAAATCATTAACTAAATGTGTAATTTCAAATAGCTTATGCTTTTTATAATCCCTTGCAAAGTCATTTCCTCTACCACAGGCTTTAACAAAAACACGATAAGCAATAGGATTGGGATAGATTTGATTAAAATAATAATGTAAAGTTCCATCTCCACCTATCAAGATTAATTGATCGGTTGCAGTTAGACGATGATGAAATTCCAATTCCTTTTTATCAATATCAAAAATGCTAAAAGAAAGATACTCTTTCTTTTTTCTTTTCAATTTCTTTTCAAGTTTTTTTGCTTCCCGTATAGGTCTTCCTCGATTGCTTTTATCGTTATATAGAATATAAATCATATTAACACCTGCTTATATTCTATTATACCAAAAAAGAGCTAATTTGTAATCCCCTGCTGATTGATTTGTAAAAACATTTCATATTTTGTCATGCTGTTATATTCAATAAATTGGTCTTCAGAAATGTTTTTTCCAAAAAATTCTACTTCATCTTCAATCTGCACAATTTCATCAATTAGTATAAAGCAGTGGTCCATACAGCATCTACCTACTACTGAATAATACTTATTTCTAATCTGCACATTTCCATGATAAAATAAATGAAGCCCATCACTATAACCAATATTACATACACCTATAATCACATCCTGAGGTGCCTGATATAATCCATCGTAACCAAGTGTTTCTCCTTTTTTTAAATGCTTAATATTCACGATTTGTCCATAAAAATATAAGGCATTCTCATAGACCATTTTTCCTACTCGCAACATCTCTTTCGTTTGATTATAAGCAATACTTCCCCCAATATGAATTGGTTTTAAATAGTCTTTAGCCAAGCGCTCCATAAACTTGATTTTATGCCGATTCTGATTGTTATAACAATGCGTGTAAATTGCATGTACTATACTATCATTAATAAGAGCCAAATATCCACTCTTCATACCAAACCGATTCATTCCCGTATCAATTGCTAAATGACAGGGAATTTTATTTTCTTTAAAGGCAATATAATCATCATAGTCATTAATTGTAGGAATTAGATTATATCTCTTTAAATCGGCTATATCTTTTTGTTTTACTTTTCCTAATACTAATACATTAGCTTCATTAAATAAACTCTTCACTAGTTTACCCTCTTCAATCGATTTTACTGCAAAATCCTTCACTCGTAATCTTTTAGCAAGGGGTACTATTCGATGAATTCCAAATCCATAAGCATTGTCCTTTACGACAAGCATCAGCCTATTTGTTTTAAGAATATTTCTTATGTTTTGTTCCAAAACCTCTTCCTTAATCTGTCGCATTTAAAAATCACCAATAAATTCTATGCAATTTGAAAAGAAAATAGATACATTTTCTCATTTATGCATATACTAATACTGGTGATACCATGGAAGATAAAATCATTTTAGGTCTGGTACTTTTTATTTTACTATATGCTATCTTGAAGCTTCCAAACCAAAATAGAAAAAAATAATCTATTTTTTTCATATTAAAAAGCTTGCCATTACGGCAAGCCCTTTTTCTTACTTTAAGATGTTTTTGAAAATTTCTGAAGCTAAGCTAGCATATTGAATAGCACCATTCTTAATAAATTCTTTTGTTCTAACCTTATCTTTGTTTGATGTATCAATATCTACTGCTGTAGCCTTAAAAGTCATAATGATAGGACTTCCATCCTTTGATGGATCATGCATACGGATGGCATCCTTAACTTCACGAGCTTTAGATGTAGTATCATAATCCTTAGAATTTAAGAAATAGATTGTCGCCTCTGTATTTCCTAGATATTCAGCTTGAGCTTGTAAGCTCGTAACTACAGATACACAACTTGAGTTTGAGCTTGAACCATACAATAAAACAAAAGTATCTCCATTTTCTTTTTTTGCTTTTGCTTCTTCTAAAGTGATAAGTTCAAATATATTATCTTTTTCAATGTCTGCTCCTGCATCATGAAAATCTTTATAAAAACTATATCCTGAACAGCTAGTCATAGCCAATACCATTACAAAAA
>JAIDMV010000147.1 GCA_029050385.1 Anaeroplasmataceae bacterium
ATTTAAGTGTAAAACAGGATTATCAAGCATTATGGTTATTTACTAAGACTTGTTTTCAAATAGAAAGACTTCCCGTTTGGGATGAAACAGTAGTAATAGAGGCTTGTAGGGTAGAGCATGAATCTAAAATCTCTTGTATTATAGAGGTTTACATTCATCCAAAGAATAGAAAAGAAGGAATTAGTGCCTGGGTAGAATGCTTGACTGCTCTAATTAGTTCACGTAAGCTATTGAGACTGCAGGCAATTGATTTTCAAGTTCCTATTTCTAAACCTTGTCCAATTGAGTTTAGCAAGTGGGTTGCTGATTGTATAGAAGAGCGAAGCTTAACTGTTAGTTCAAGCTACTTAGATTATTCTAGACACGTCAATAATGCGGAGTATTTACGCATTTTATTTGATGGATATAGTCTGGATGAAATAGAGAAAATGAAGGTGTCTTTTGTAGAAATTCATTATTTGAAAGAATCGAAAGAAAAAGATATTTTATCAATACGAAAGAAAACTGACGGAAAACTGACATATTTTCAAATCGTGAAAGATGTACCTGTTTTAGAAATGTTGATGAAGGAGGAATAATATGATATTTGGAAAGAATGTAAATAAATACTATGTAAAATATTTTTTGTTTTTCCTTTTTGGACTTTTAGCCTTACTTGCTGTAAACTGGTTTCAATTAGAAATTCCAAGAATTTGTGGAGAAATCTTGGATGGTATTGGAGATAAAGCACAAGGAGATCCAGACTCCTTGTTTAACAATCCTGATGGAATTAAAAGACTAATGCTTGAACTTGCTGGAATTGCTGGAATTATGTTCATCGGACGTTTTACATGGAGATATTGTATATTTGGTGTTGCTGCTAGAATAGAATCTGATGTACGTGAGGAAATGTTTAAGCATTCCTTATCCTTATCAAATGCATATTATAAGCATCACAAGACAGGTGCTTTAATGGCACTTTTTACAAATGATTTGCAAGTAATTAAGCAGTCCTTTGGTAGTGGTACTGTTATGGCTATCGATGCAGTATTTCTAGGAAGCTTTGCATTATATAGAATGTTTACAACCAATTGGATTTTATCCTGTTTTGGTATTATCCCAATGGCTTTAATTGCTGTCATATCTGCAATTGTTGGTCGTATCCTAAAGGAGAAGTTTAAAGCAAGACAAGAGGCTTATGAGGCATTATCTGATTTCACTCAAGAAAACTTTAGTGGTATTGCAGTTGTAAAAGCCTTTGTAAAGGAAGTCCATGAAATTAGGCATTTTGATAAAATCAATGAAGATAATCGTGCAAAGAATATAAATTATGTGAAGTATTCTACGCTTTTAAATGTTTTATTAACTGTTGTTATTTCCTCTATCTTTCTTTTACTTTTTGCTGGAGGATCCTATTTTGTTTTGAATGGTTTTATGGGCAAAGAGTTTACAGTTGGTGATATGTGGGAGTTCGTTGGTTACTTTGATGCAGTGATATGGCCATTTATGGCAGTAGCACAATTAATCAATATGCGTGCTCAGGCTAAAGCATCATTAAATCGTGTAGATGAATTTTTGGATGAGAAGATTGAAATTGTAGATACGGATGTCACTGATATTGATCAAATCCGTGGCAAGATAGAGTTTAAGGACTTAAACTTTCAATATCCAGATGGCTCAAATAAAGTCCTTTCTAATATATCTTTAGTTATACCAGAAGGAACTATGGTAGGAATTATAGGTAAGACGGGCTGTGGTAAGACTACAATCGTGGATTTATTGCTACGTACCTATAACT
>JAIDMV010000148.1 GCA_029050385.1 Anaeroplasmataceae bacterium
AATTATTAAGTATAGAGATTCATTGATGATTGGCTCAATTGAGTATTTTTTTAATGGTATTACTCCGTTTGCCTCTGGGGGCCAGCCGTTTCAAATTTACTCATACAGAAAAATAGGTGTGAGTCTCCATAGGGCATCAGGAATTATCCTTATGAACTTTGTCATTTGCCAAATTGCAGTTATTCTATTATGTATTGGTTCGTTGTTCTTTTTTAATGAACTTACTCATGGTGTTACCTATCTTAAAGTAATGGTGATTGTGGGACTTGTAATGAATTTTTTAATATTTGCCTTATTTAGTTCGGTTGGATTATCCAAAACAATACGTAGAATTTTATCTAAATTGGTTGGATGGTTTTTAAATTTGAAGATTTTCAAAGGAAAACTGAGTCGATATGTTAGTGCATTTGACGAGTATTGTGCTGGTGCTCAGGCAACCTTTAAGGCTTTATTAAGTCAGAAATTAAAGTTTTTTACCTGTATTCTTTTCAAACTACTGGGTTTATTATGCTATTATTCAATTCCTTTCTTTATCCTTTTATCCTTAGGAATTGAGGTGGCACCTTCAAATCTAGCCTTGGTCATCGCAATGACGACCTTCTCTATTGCAATGACCTGCTATATCCCAACTCCAGGAGCCACAGGTGGAATAGAATTTGCCTTTAGACAGTTATTTGTAACAGTCATTCCCACAATTAGTGGATCTATTGCTACCTCTGGATTGTTATTATGGCGTTTTATAACCTATTATTTCTTAATGCTTGTAAGCTTTATTGTTTACTTAATTTTTGAACAGGTTGTGGCAAGACGTAATAAGAAAGAACAAAAAGAAGCAGAAGTTTTAGAAAATCAAGAAAACTCATTGCAAAATTCTGAAAATGATGTATAATACTTTACGTGATAAACTTTATCTAGTAAAGTATTATAGGTGATAGTATGGAAAATCAAGAGATTTCAGTAAAATTACGAGCAATGAAGAATAAATTTATTAGTAATCGATGTCAAATTCTTAAGCGGTATAATCTTACCCGAATGGAATTTGATATTTTAAATTGCATTTATTTTTCAAACATAGATCATAAGCAGGTAAAGGCATCAAGTCTTGCAAAATATTTTGATGTATCTATCCCTGCAGTTATGCATAAGCTAGATGCCTTAGAGACTAGAGGATTAGTGGAGAAGAGTCCAGATGGTTCAGATAGAAGAATTAAATATTATACGCTCACTTTAGAAACCAAGCAGGAATTGGAAGCTCTATTTCAGCATCAAAAACAACGTGGAGAGTTATTTTTGGAGGCTTTAGGTGAAGAAAAAGAACATTTAAGTAGGATTTTGGATATCACTTTAAAATTTTTGGAGGAAAATTATGATTAAGCTTTTAAAACATATGGATAAGTTATCCTATTTACTTATTGTTTTTGTCATTGGGCTGGTAATTTTACAGGTTTATAGTGATTTAGAATTACCCACAAGACTTACGAATATCTTAACAAATGCAAGTATGGCTGAAGCTGCCTCTATGCAAGGAATCTTAACTGATGAGTTAAAATCGACCTATCAAAATGCAATTTTAAGAAATGGACTTGAGATGTTTGGATTTGCAGTTTTATCTTTAGTTTCATCAATCATTGTTTGTTTATTGGCATCAAGGATTGCAGCAAAGTTTTCTTATAACTTAAGAAAAGAAGTATATACACATATCCAAAAGTTCTCTATTAGTGAAATTGATAAGTTTTCTACAGCTTCTTTAATTACGAGAACAACGAATGATATTACACAGGTACAGATGGTTGTCATTATGACACTACGTATGGCAATCGCTGCCCCAACAATGGCTATTTTGGGCATTATTAAAGCAGGAAGGATTGAGTCTACTGCAAACTTAAGTCTAATTGTTGTGATTGCAGTAGTTGCTTTAGTGACTTTAGTTGTAAGTATCTTTTTAATCGTATTACCAAAATTCAAAAAGATTCAAGAGCTAACCGATCGACTAAATTTAGTGACAAGAGAAAACTTAACTGGTATCCGTGTAGTTCGTGCAAATTGTGCTCAAGAATATCAAGAGAAAAAATTTGATGAAGTGAACGTATCCGTTTCTAAAACACATATCTTTGTCAATCGTATGCTGAATTTAATGAATCCAGGAATGATGCTGATTATGAATGGTACCTCACTGGCTATTTTATGGGTTGGTGCTTATATCATTAATGAAAAGCCTGAATTTTTGGGTAGTGTGTTTGGATTTCAACAAATTACGATGATGATCGTTATTGCCTTTATGCAGTTGATTATGATTTTTATCATGGTACCAAGAGGATTGGTATCTGCAAGACGTGTAAGAGAAGTATTAGATGTTTCTCCTAGTCTTTCCAACCCAAGTAATCCGCTTTCTCCTAAAGATGAAATAAAAGGTACAATTGAATATGAGGATGTAAGCTTTAGCTATCCAAATTCTAATGAGAATGTATTAGATCATATTTCCTTTAAGGTGAATCAAGGAGATACAGTTG
>JAIDMV010000149.1 GCA_029050385.1 Anaeroplasmataceae bacterium
TTAATCTAGAATTACAGATATTACCAATAAAAGAGTAAAGCGCTTTATTTTATACAAAAAACAAGAAATATAAATGTTAAGGAAAAATTATGTCAAACGCATAAAAAAAGTCCACCGAAACATAATGTTCCGATGGACCTTTCTTTAGGAATTAAGATCCTCTTCTTTTGACATTCTAAGGCATCAAAAGTATTGATTAATATAACTGTCTAAGAGCAGTTTGGTCAGCAGAATTTACTACACCATCACGATTTACATCGGCTGCTAATAAATTCTCATTTGTCAATTTTGAAGTACCTAATAAATGTCTTTGGATTCTTGTTGTATCATTAGCATTGATCAAACCATCACCAGTTAAATCACCTATTACAGATACATAAACATTATCCTTAACATAGTTACCTTCTTTTAATTGAATTCTGAATCCAGTACCTACTAATTGAATCTTATATTGTGTATCTCTTACAAGAGTACCACTTGCATTATATACTACAAATGTTTGATTATCCTTCTTAGTTAGGTTATTTAGGAAGTCTTCAATTGTTGTATTGGCAGAAACATTGTTAATAATGATTCTATGAGATGCAGAATATAACTTATGTTCATCAGCTTCAAATGTTGTTGAAGTCTTTGCATACATGAATTCATATCCAGAACCTTCTGCAAGACCGATTGTAGTCTTCTCGATTGTGAAGAATACATCATGGCTATTCTTGAAGTTACCACCATCACAAGCAGTAATTCTAACGATAGCTTCTGCGCCGATTTCTATATTATTTTCATAGCTATACTCATAGTCAACACCTTGAACTAAGTTAATACCATTGAAGGATACTGTTGTCTTAGGAGTAATTGCCTTACCAGTATAAGGTTGATCAGCAATTGCAGCAAATACAGCATTGTTGATATCAGCAGGTAATACTGTCATTACAACAGTCATATCCTCTGAATCAGTAATCTCATAATCACCATCAGCAGAAATTACCATCCACTTGTAGTTATCCTTATCTAATAGAGAAACTGTAATTTCATATTCACCAACATTACGAACACTTGACTGACTAGCAGTATAGTATTTGTTAACATTAATTTGAATATCACGGCCAGTATAATCTCTTTCCATAGTTGCAAGAACTTCTACAAGCTTATGAGAGATTGTATAAGTTGTTTGAGCACTAGCTTGATCAACAATATAATCACCATACATATCATTAACACTAGCATGAGCTGTATATGTACCTCTTTGAGTAGCGTCTCCATCAACTACTGTTACAACTAACTCTAAATCATCAGCAATACCACCAACGAAATATGGAATTGGATATTGAGCAGTACCAGTGTAAGTTAACTCTGTATTAACCCATCCAATTTGTACTTCCTTAGGTGTGATTTCAAATGCTAATTCTGCATCTGTGCCGAAATAATTTTGAGTTTCAGCAAGAGTAACCTTAACCTTATAATGTCCAACATGAATTGCAGATTCAACCTCTACATATTCTCCATTTACAAGTTGATACCAAGTATAAGTTACTTCACCAATTGTATTTGAACTATATACTGGATGTTTAACTGCAAATCCAGTGTAAGTACCATCTAAAGAACCAATGATTTGAAGCTTAGCAGTATCTACTTTATTGATTGTCAATGTTGCAGATCCTTCTACATCTTCATAGTCCTCAAATACTAGCTTATAGAAAATTGTATATTCACCACAATCTGCATGGCGGATTGGAGTATGTTGATACAAGATACCATCATAGCTGTATAGAACTTCATATTCTTTAATGTTCTTAGCTGGACGTGGATCGATTGTATAGGCATTGCCATCGTAATCAACGACAACATTATCACAAGTTACTTCAACCTGTTCAGCCTTAATCTCGATATCACATAATGCATAGATTTGATAATTTAATGTTAAATCCTCACCTGTTGTTGCATCCTTAATTAAGATATGAGTTGTATCAAAATCAGGACCGAAGGAATATACACCTTGATGAGCTGATGCAGTATAAATCAATCCAGATAATGCAAAGCGAGAATTTACATCTTCAACAAGTGTAGTACCTACGATGTTATAGAAGTCTGTTTGTCCAAGCTGTTCCATAATGAACTCTTGCTTTAGAATTGAGAACTGGCTAACATCAACAGATACTCTTTCGCCATCATAATACTTAGTATAATGATAATCTGTAGTACCTACGAAGATAAAAATCTTTGTAATTTCAATTGTATATTTTGGTGATACATAAGCTTGATAGCTTACTGTCTCATCAACAACAAATTGAACATAGTAGATACCCGCATTAACAGGAGCAGAAATACGTTGACCATTTGCATCGAAGTAGCATACTTCAACATGACCATCACCGATAACTTCATATTGAAGGTTAGCAGCGTTATTTGTACCTCTAACTGCATGAGTGAATGCTTGACCATCATATTGCTTAGTATAGTCATATAGGCTTGTTTCATCATTATTTAAGGTAATTCCACCCTTAGCCTTTGAAATCTCAAATTCTAATGAGTATTGTGTTGTCTTATAGTTACCAGATGAATAAACTGTAACAACAATTGTATACTTACCTGCATTTACAGGTGCTCCATCTAATAATATATCACTCTGATAGAAATCAATGAAGCATGGGAAGTGGAATTCAGCATCGCTTCTCATAATATCATTTACAGAAATCTTAGGGAATACTTGTACTCCATCATAAGGTTTAGACAATTCTTCTGTTATTTCAATCTTATATTCGATACGATCGATATTAACACGAACTGTACCCATAACTGGTTCATGAGTAAGAATGAACTGCTCATTCTCATAGTATCCGATACGGATTCTATAAGGAAGTGAATATTTACCAGCATCAATAAAGTCAACTGGATTAAATTCAACGATTAATTCTTCTCCTTCAGCTGGTTCAGTGAATACCTCTAACTCTGGAGTAAGTGTATTTCCATCATAATCTTTCTTATATACATATTCTAAGCCATCGAATTCTGCACCAACAAATTGATACTCAATTCTAGGTAGATATACTTCTAAATGAACACTATAATGGATTGAATAAGAATCTGTAACATCTTCATCACCTGCTAAAATTGCTAAGTGATCAATTATGATATCGTTAATGCTATCATATACACTACCACGAATACGCTTAGAAGCTTCTAGACGATATTCAAGAGTAATGCTGTCTCCTGAAGCTAAATTACTTGCTTCAGTAATTTGTGCTGTATAATCCGTATCAGCAACTAATACATAATCATTGAAGATTAATACATTAATATTACGAGGTAAAATCTTGAATTCAAATGAATTATTTACTACCTTATAGTTTTCATAGCCTTCTGGAAGAACAGCTGTAGCCACATAATTCTTAGCTAAGATTGGTTGACCTAAAGAATCATATGAAATTTCTAAGTCAATACGAGTATTATCTAAGTCATATGTATAAGCTGTTGGATGTTGTGCCATGCCATTATAATAATAGCTTGTCTCACCTTCCCAGAATACAACTAATGAAGATTCAGTAATTTCGAATGCAAAGTTCTTTATTGTTGGTAAGTAATACTCATTACCCTCAACAGAGATCGTTACAGAATATTTACCTACATTTACAGGCTTATCAGATAATTCATTACCATCTGCATCATAATATGTAAATGTTGCATTATCTTCACTTATTTCGATAGGAGCTAATACTTTAGGGTTCTTAACAGGTCTACCAGTAAATGGTTGTACAGCATAAGAAGCAAGAATATCTAAAGGCATTTCATTTCTAGAAATCTCATATTCAAATGTTCTTACAAATCCGAAATAGTTCAATGTGTCTTTTACAATAATTTCTACTGTATATACACCTATTTCAGTTGTATTAAATGCTTGCTTACCATCTCTATAGAATGTCAAGATAGAAGGTACAGAGAATGGAGTAATTGTATACTCTAAGTATGTATTATATCCATCATATAATCTTCCTGTTGGATTTCCTTCTTCATTTACTTCTACATTCTTAAACTCTAATTCTAGTTGAACTGGAGAAATCACAAAGTGAATTGTACCAGTTGTAGTCTCATAATTAGGAGCTGTAATGATATAAGTAATTTCTGTATCCACAGTATTGCGGAAGGAAGCAGGATTTGTAGTTCTTGTACCTTGAACGATATATAGAACTGAAGCATTTTCAATTGCTGGTTCAACAATTGCATAATGAAGTTCTGTATCGTAAGGAACTGAAAGTTCCCATACACCATCAACTAATGTTGCATCCTTAACTTCATGTTCAATTAATGGATTTGTAATATTGATAGTTAATGCATAGCTTACTGTGAAGTTGCTTAATACACTTGTACCAGTTGCATCTAGAATGTCTAAATCAACTACTCTAATATGCTGTGGAACTCTTGTATAAGTACCCACTGTACTATTCACTGTCTCTAAATGACCTACAAATGTCATACCCTCAGGTAATAAACTATTGAAGTCAGTTAAATCCTTAGACCAATTTTCTCCACTAATAGGCATACGTTCAGAATATCTGATTGCTACTGTCTTCTTCACAATCTTATATTCTCTTGTATACATATTAAGAACATAATTAGATGCATTTTCTTTTAATTGAATATTTACCATTTGATTTCCAACAGTAATACCGTCATAACCATCTGCAAGTTCAATAACTAGTTCATATTGACCTAATACATCACCTGTTACCTTGAATTCAGGAAGAACAACATCTCCTGTATAATCTAGGCTTAGAGAACCAGATTGGATATATAACTTCTTAGGAGTAATCTCAAATGTGTATTCCTTAGATACAGCTAAAGTATTTTCTGTTTCATCAAAGGAAATAACTAATACATAAGAGCCTGCATCAACTGGATTACCATCTGCATGGGTTCTAATACCATACTCATTTACTGTATAGTAATCAAAGCTTGGTTCTGCTGTTGAATTTGTGCTAATAGATGGATTAGCATATTCAACACCATCAAATTCTTTATCTTTTGCCTTATCATCAGGGATTAATAGGATATCAGCTTCAGCCTTAATAACAACTGCTGTAATATCATAATCAATATCAAAGTTTTCAAGGCCTAGTACTTTTTCTCCTAAAAGTACCTTACGAGATTCAGCAATGATACGTAAATCATTTGTTGCAAGAGAATAAGATTGTCCTGCAGTATTTGGAAGAAGTTCAAATGAGAATGTATATGTAGCTTCTTCCTCATTTAATTGAATAGTTGTACTATAATCATATTTATTATGAATAGAATACTTATATTCTTCATTGAATGTAATATCAACATGTTTTTGTTCAATAATGAAGTTTGCATATGCAATAGAGCCTTGGTAATTATCATCTGTATCAACTAATACACGAAGTAACCAACTACCTGCATTAACTGCTTCTTCAAATCCAGCAAAGCTATACAACTTACCATCATAACGGATTGCTCCAGCAGCTGCTGAATCATCTTCTGAAATTTCCTTATGATATGTAACTATTGCATCCTTTTGACTACCAGTTACACTATACTCTGGTTCAACTGCATATCCATCATATACCTTACTTAAGTCATCGGCATTTTCAATTACTATACCAGTTTGAGCACGGTTGATACGTAATGTAACTGTACCAATGCGATCCTTAAAGTTAAGACAAGTTACCTTGAAGTAAATTGTGTAAATACCTGCTTCAGTGAAGCCATATTCTGTTGTTGCAGTACCAGATACAGCTGATGTCCAAATTTCATTATCTAAACTAAATTGAATTTGAGCCTGTGGATTACCAGTAATAATCTGGATATCATGAGCCTTTGATTCTACATATGTATCTATGATAGAGCCGGTTTCAATTTCAGCCTCATCAATAATTTCAATAGTACTATCATAAGTTGCACCTTGAGTATCTGTAACAATCATATTGTCTAAAGATGGATAAACTACATTAATATTACCACTTAATACTAAACGATAATTCTTTGTATAATAGAAGCCATCTTCTCTTAACTCAATGTCCTCACCATTAATTGTACCAACTAGACTTGCAAAGTCAGTGTAAGAATATTGACCCTTAACATTTGGAACTGTAATATCAAATGCTGTATTGTAAATATCATCAACAATTGTTGAAACAGAGTAGCTTAACTCGTCCTCACCAAACTGATATGTCAATTCTGCATCAGTTAAATCTACTCTAACTGGAGCTTCAACAACTCTTATCTTCATTTCGTAAATATCTTCTCTATATAATGGAGCACGATAATCACGCCATTGATAGTTGTTTTCATCTCTTAATTTAGCAAAGACAGTATAAACGCCAACTTCTAGTCTTTCCTTATCGCCTAGAATTGTTTCATAAATTGCATTATGGAAGCTTGCAACGATTTCTTCTTCAGAAGCACCTTCTTCAACATATGCAATTCTATCTGTACACTCGAAATCAGCAAAGTAGTCAAATAGATTACTAATTGTTACATTAATATATTCAAATTGATTAAATACAAGTTGATCAAATACAACTGGTGTATCTACAGTGATTAATTCAATGACAAATACATTTCTTTCATTAATCAATGTGTAGTTCTTTGATGTTGTAGAAGCTACTACCAAATAACTACCTGCAGAAGCAAACTCAATTTGTGCAGTCATATAA
>JAIDMV010000015.1 GCA_029050385.1 Anaeroplasmataceae bacterium
GATATTTCCTCTAAGGTATATTCTAAATTCTCAAATATAGCATTTGCAGTTGAGTCTGTTGTCTTTACCTGTAAACGGAAATATCCTTCCTCACAAACCAAATCCATAATGTTGTAACTTAAGTTTAATTTTTCGATTAGGTTTGCAGTAAATATTAAAGCTGTTGAAATACTTGCACAAACAATATCATTACCATAATCAGCATAATTAGAATGTCCTTGTACCTCTAACAAAGCTTCTTTTTCTTTTCGTTTAATTTTATAGGTTGTCATAATTAAGCGTTGATAGCTTCAACAACTAACTTTGTATAAGATTGACGATGACCTTGCTTAGATGCTGAATGCTTCTTAGGACGATACTTGAAGATTACAATCTTCTTGCCACGGCCTTGCTTCTCACACTTTGCAGTTACTGTTGCACCCTTAACATATGGAGTACCAACTAAAGTCTTCTCACCAGATACGTATAATACCTTGTCAAAAGTATAAGTTTCACCTTCAGCTACATCTAGCTTTTCAACATAGATTGCTGAACCAACCTCTACTTGTACTTGCTTACCGCCAGTTTCTACTATTGCATACATGTCGTATTACCTCCTGTTTTTTATTTTTAAGACACACTATTAAGGTAGATTTCACATCATTTTAGACCTCTTCTATGTGGTGCATGTTACAACATTATAATGATATACTATTTTAATAAAATAGTCAATCTTTTTTTGAAAAATATTTATAAAAAAAGATAGGCATTATTGCCTATCCTCTGTTTTCTTTTCTTCAAGTTTTAAATCGTTTTGTTTTAAACCCTTAAAGAAAAGGATAGTTAATATTCCTGCAACAAGAATTCCTATTGCATCAGCTATAGGGGCTGCATATAAGATGCCATCTATTCCAAGTCCTAGTGGCAAACAAACAACTAGGGGGATAAAACAAACAATATCCCTAGTTAAGGAAACAATGGTTGCTTTAACTGTTTGTCCAACGGCTTGGAAAAAAATAGAGGTCATCTTAATTAGACAGGTGCCAGTAACTAAAGATAAGAAAATTCTAAAAAGTTTCCTTGAAAATTCTAAATATAAAGCATCATTTGCAGAACCAAAAATAGCAATTACTGCATCTGGGAATATTTCAATGATTAAGGTAGATACAAGACCAACTATCAAACTAGACAATAAGATTAACTGATATGTCTTCTTCACTCTATCTATTTTCCCTGCACCATAATTATATCCTATGATTGGCTGTCCACCTAGAACTATACCAACTACTATATTAATGATAATTGTAAACACCTTTGTTTCTATACTAATTGCAGAAATAGGAATATCTGGTCCATATTTGGAAAGCGCACCATATTTTGCAAGCATAATGTTACATACTAATGAAATAACAACAATAGACATTTGTGTAATAAACGTAGAAATCCCTAAAAGCAATGCATTCTTAAATATTTTAAAATTTGGAATAAAACTTTTTAAAATAAACTTAAATGTCTTTGTCCTAAAGCAGTAGATTACAGTTAAAACAAAAGAAACGATCTGACCAATCACTGTTGCCCATGCTGCTCCTGCTATTCCGAAATGACATGCAAAAATAAAAATTGGATCCAATATGATATTGACCACAGCACCGGATGCCATAGCAATCATAGAAAATGCTGGACTACCATCTGCTCTAATCACAGAGTTCATCATATTCATTACCATAAATACTGGGAAAAAAGGAATGACGATAACAAAATATTCTATAGCCAAATCAATCGTATTATCTGATGCACCAAACAATCTTAATAAAGG
>JAIDMV010000150.1 GCA_029050385.1 Anaeroplasmataceae bacterium
CATTAAAGCAGCTTTAAATGAAATAAAATTCTCTACTTGACATTATACCCCCAATGGGTATAAAATAAAACAAGAGGTGGTAAAATATGGAATGCTGTAAGGAAGAAAAAAGAACCTATCGCTCAGAGGAAGATAAAAAGGTTTTAACAAATCGTTTAAACCGGATTGAAGGACAAATCAGAGGCATAGCAAATATGATTCAGGATGACCGCTATTGTGACGAGATTTTAATTCAATTATCAGCCATTGATAAATCCATCAAATCCTTTGCAAACTTCATGCTAGATAAACACATAAAAACATGTGTTAAGGAAAATATATTAACTGGAAATGATGAAGTATTAGATGAGATTGTTGACTTATTTAAAAGATTTCAGTAGGTGAGAAAAATGAAAAGAAAATTTAAAATTGAGGGAATGACTTGTTCTGCTTGTCAAAGCCATGTCCAGCATGCTGTTGAGAAGCTCGAGGGAATAGAAACCTGTAATGTCAATCTACTTGCCAATACAATGGATGTATCCTATGATGAGGCAATCCTTAAAGATGAAATCATTATAAATGCTGTGGAAAAGGCTGGATACAAAGCCTTCTTAAATGAAAACAAAGATACTGTTAAGGTAAAACAGGAGGATCACAAGGGTAGAACTTTAATTATTGCTGCTGTATTTGCTATCCTTGTCTTCTATCTTGCAATGGGTCCAATGATTTACATTCCCATTCCTCCAATATTTGAAAAGAATCCATTAATTTTGGCAATTACAGAATTACTGCTTACTTTACCTGTACTCGTCTTATATCGTAATTATTTTATCAATGGTTTTAAAAGACTTTTAAAGCTATCGCCGAATATGGATAGTTTAATTGCATTAGGCTCTTCTGCAAGTCTTCTATATGGTATATATATTATATATTTAATGGCTTATCGCTTAGGAGTTGGGCAAGATATTACGCATTTATCTCATGAGCTTTATTTAGAATCTGCTTCTACAATATTAGTCTTAGTGTCAGTAGGAAAATATTTAGAAGGCAAATCAAAGAAAAAAACAAATGCTTCTATTGAAAAACTGATGGATTTAGCACCAAAAACTGCACTTCTTATCCGAGACGGAAAAGAAATGGAAATTCTTGTTGAAGAAGTAAAGCTACATGATCATATCATCGTAAAAAGAGGAATGCAAGTTCCTGTTGACGGCATAATTATTGAAGGTGCTGGTTCTTTTGACCAAAGTAATATCACAGGAGAAAGTATTCCTGTTTATAAAGAATTAAACGAGGAGGCAATCTCTTCTACAATATTAACCAGTGGCTATGTAGTCATTGAAGCAACAAAGGTTGGAGAAGATACTACAATACATACGATTATCAAGCTGGTTGAAGAAGCTGCAAATTCTAAAGCTCCTATTTCTAAACTTGCAGATCGTATTTCCTTCTTCTTTGTTCCTGTAGTTATGCTGATTGCACTTATTAGCTTCATTGTATTTTGCTTTTTAGAGGGACCAAGCTTTGCATTTGGAATCGGCATTTCTGTTTTAGTGATTGCCTGCCCTTGTGCATTAGGACTAGCAACTCCTGTTGCCATAATGGTAGCTACAGGTGTAGCAGCGCGAAATGGTTTATTAATTAAGAATGCTGAAATCCTTGAAAGGACACATTCAATAAACACTATTATTTTAGATAAAACAGGTACCATTACGGAAGGCAAGCCTAAAGTAGTAGATTACTTATGTTTTACAAATGACGATTTACTCAAGATTGCATATACTTTGGAACAAAAGTCAGAGCATCCTCTTGCTTCAGCAATTATAGCAAAGGCAACAGAGGAAAATATAGAACCTTATGAACTAACAAGCTATGATAGTCATGCAGGATTAGGTATTGAGGGAAAAATTAAAGAACAAACCTATTATATAGGAAATAAAACCTATCTAACTACTCTTGGCATAAAGCTTGATACCGAAGATTCACGTATTGAAAATATCTGCAAACCTGGGGTGACACCTCTATTTATTGCGAAAAATAATACTTTCATTGGTGTGATTGCAGTTAAGGATGAAATCAAAGAGGATTCAAAGGCAGGTATTGCTAAATTAAAACAGTTAGGTCTTGAAGTAATAATGCTTACTGGTGATAATGCTTCTACTGCTGCAAGCATTGCAAACGAAGTTGGAATTGACCATGTAATTAGTGATGTTCTTCCAGATGAAAAACAAAGTGTAGTGAAAGCCGAACAGGAAAAAGGAAAGAAAGTTGCTATGGTAGGAGATGGCATTAATGATGCACCCGCCTTGATGAGTGCAGATATTGGAATTGCCATAGGAAGAGGGGCAGATATCGCAATAGAGGCGGCCGACATTATATTAGTTTCTAATTCCTTATCCGATGTGTATAGTGCCATTAAATTAAGCAGACGAACAATCAATAATATTAAAGGAAATTTATTCTGGGCATTCTTCTATAATGCCATCGGTATTGTTCTAGCTGCAGGTGTTTTCTACTATGCATTTCATATTAAACTCAATCCAATGATTGCAGCTTTAGCAATGAGTTTTAGTAGTGTATTTGTTGTAACAAATGCACTAAGATTAAATACATTTAAAACAAATATAACTAAACAAAAAGGAGGGGTAAAAGTGGAAACAATTACTTTAAGCGTTGAAGGAATGATGTGCAAGCATTGCCAAGCTCACGTTGAAAAAGCACTTAGTGGTGTTGCTGGAGTTGAATCAGTTGAAGTTTCATTAGAAAAGAAATCTGCAATTGTAACAGGAAAAAATCTTTCTAAAGAGGCTTTAACCAAGGCTGTTGCTGAAGCTGGCTATGAAGCAAAATAGCAACACAAAAAAAGAATTTCTAAAAGTGCAATACGAATCAATAGTGCACTTCAAGCAATGACAAAAAGCTCTCGGACAAATTTGTCCGAGAGCTTTTAATTACAGATAATTAAATTAAAAATTTATTTTTCGATTTCTTCATAGAAATCACGAAATTCTTTACCTAAAACATATTGATAATTGCTGTAGTTTTCTATGATCTTTTCGTCTCTTTCAAGCACCAATTTTTTTACAATTTTATGCCTTAAAGACATATCAATTAGATTGCCTTGATTATCATGGCTATTATATTCGCAAAGCGTTACGGTCAAAGTATCTATCGGGTAAAATCCTATAGGTGGAATATTGTTTAATTCGCAGTCAATTAATATACACTCAGCGTCAGGATATTGCTGACCGTGGTTATTAGGCAATCTTGCAATTACGGCATCTTCACCCTTACCATTAAAAATACATTTTACAAATATGTTGCCGTGGTTTTCTTTGGTATTTCTAATCCACATAAAGGCGTTAATACTATTAATTGTCGTCTTATAAAAGTAAGTAGGACCTCTTCCTAAAATGGTGTCGCCGTGTCCGTCTATTATGCAGTTGTCGTAATAAGCTGAACCATTGGTCTGTAACGCATCGCCGCTGCCGATGA
>JAIDMV010000151.1 GCA_029050385.1 Anaeroplasmataceae bacterium
ATATAGAAAAGGTCATTGATGAAAAAGTACAATTTGAATCTGACTATTCAAAAATAAAAGAACAAGTGAATATCAAGCCTAAAGAAGTAAACAAGAAGAGATGGGTATGGCCTAACCTAAGTATAGGTCTTGTATTCATAGCAGTTATTATAATGATTTTTGTTTCGTTGAGTTTAAGAAATTCTATGAATCTTGTTCCAGATCAAGGAGGAGTTCATTATGATGGAAATAGTGAAAGTGGTAATGGTGTGCCATCTATGCCCTATATTACACCATTTGTTTATTATGTTGATATAGAAAAAAAATCTTATAGTTATGATGAGGAATTCATTATAAGATATAGATTACGAAAAGCAGATAAAGAATGTATTTCAGAAGGTGATTTGAATATAAAGATTATCTCAGAATATTTTGAATTTTTATCACCAACAGAATATACTTTTAAGGATATTCACTCAGACACATATGAATGGCCAAAAAATGAATTAGGACAATACATTGTTTCGAATGATTACACTTATCCTATTGATCTTGAAATAAAAGCTAAAGCTTTAAAGGAAACTCCTAGCTTTGATTCTATAGTGTTTACTTTGGAGTATAATATGCCTGATGAGATTAAAGACAAAATTTCTTCAAGTGAGACTTTAACTTCTGAAATTTCTCCAATAAAAGGAGAATTTACTGAGGATTATAAGTTGATTCAAAGAATCTATTTCATTAATGATGAATTAGGAGTATTATTTGCTGATTATAATCGAACAATTATACTCCTTGATCCTAGTACTAAGGAAATTGGTTATTATAATGTAGAACCTGGATTATGGTATGCAAGTTTAAATCGTCTTTATAGTAAAAAAGTAATTGATAAGAAGAAATATATGAGAAAATTAATACACTATTATAATCCTCAGGGAGTACTATATTCCATAGAATCATGGACAGAGGGAAAGTATAAGAGGTATAAAGCAGAATATATATCTGAAAACATTAGAGTTTCCTTTAGACTCAAAGAAACCTTTGAATATCTTGAGGAAAAAAAAGGCAGTGCTCTTGCAAAAGAACTTGTGAAGATTCTTTATGAGCAAAACAAAATTACTTTAGAAGAATATAACAATGAAATAATGCTAATTGAAGAAGATAAGTATTCAGGAAAAGGTATTGGTCGTCTTTATAGCTATGATTACCTCATTCCTTTTTCCAATTATGAAAAGTATATCTTTGATTTTAAAATAGATGCTTAAATTTGATTCTTATAGCAAAGAAGAAAATTTGGCATAGCTAAAAATAATTATTACTGAATTTTTAAAGGTTTAATCAAGCTCACAATTATGTGGGCTTTTATATTTGCTGATAAATATGTAACATAATTTGATAGTGCCTAGAGAAAAAATTATTTCTTTGTAACATTTTATTTTGTAAATTATGCCTAAAAATGATACAATAGTATATTAGATAAGAGGTGAGGCATATGAAGGTAGCTATCATAGGTGGTGGAGCTTGTGGGCTAATGCTTGCAAATCTATTAGAAAAAAATCATATTTCTTATGAGCTTTTTGAAAAAAGTCTAGTAGGAAGAAAACTTTTAGCTAGTGGTAATGGTAAAGCCAATATAGGAAACGAAAACTTAAAGGAAGAAGTGTATAACAAACTATTCGGTTATACTCTTGTTAAAGAGTACAAGTATAAGCTTTTTGAGTTTTGGAAAAGCATTGGTCTTCATACAAAAACAGATGAAGAGGGGAGAATTTATCCTTATAGTGAATCTTCCTTAAGTGTTTTAGAATGCCTTATGAAAAGACCTCTTCATATCGTTGAAAATTTTCCAATCACCTCTATTCATAAGTTAAACAATAAATATTATTTAAATGAAGTCCGTGGACCATTTGATTATGTGGTTTTAAGTACAGGATCTATAGCTTCCTTTATTCCCAAAAAACAAGAGGGATTTTATAATCATTTATCTAGTTTGAATTTGGAAATCAACTCACCACAGCCGAGTCTTGTTGGCTTTAAACTGGATTGTAATTTTAAGAAGCTTAATGGAGTTCGAGTAAAGTGTAAGGCTTCTTTAATAAAAAATAAAGAAGTAATTTATTCTGAAGCTGGTGAAGCCATCTTAAAGCTTGATGGCATTTCTGGAATATGTGTGATGAATTTGTCGAGTAGATATGCTAGATTAAAGGATAGAAGTGGATGTTCTATTTGTTTAGATTTATTACCAGATATGGATGTCGAGATAAGCAGTCATGAAGATTTAATTAGTTTAGTACATCCAAAGTTAGTAGAGTATTTTAAAACTTATCCTATTGAAGAAGTGAATAGGCTTCTTCATCAGTTAAGCTTTCCAATCATAGATGTATATGATTTTGAATTCGCTCAGGTGGTATCAGGCGGGATTTCTTTAGATGAAATCACAGAACATATGAATTTGAAAAAGGATTCTCATATTTATATTGGTGGTGAGCTTCTAGATATTGATGGGATGTGTGGTGGCTATAATTTGATGTTTGCTTTCTGTTCAGCACTCAAGATAGGAGAAGAACTATGCAATATCAAGTAGATGATTTTAAGGTTCTTGCAAGCAAACAAGAAAATTTAGATAGTTTGATTCAAAAGAAATTTAAATTAAAGAACTTTTCTTATCATATTCTTTCTAAATCTATTGATGCAAGAAAGAAAAATGAGGTATATTTAGTTTATAGACTTTTAATTATAACGGAAGAAGTGCTAAAGGGAAAGACAATTTCTCTTT
>JAIDMV010000152.1 GCA_029050385.1 Anaeroplasmataceae bacterium
ATAAAACATTAGAAAATTGTAAGCTTTGGATTTCCTTGGGCTTGGCAGGAAATATTTCAATATATCCTTCATCATCATAAATCAGCATTTCCTTTATTGCAGCGGCAATTCCAAAATTGCCATCAATTTGAAATGGAGGATGTAAATCCAAACCCACTCTAGAAGTAGAATTTTTTATAAAATTTTTAAAACATAAATATGAATTTTTGGCATCCTTTAATCTTGCATACATTGCTGTAATCCAAGCCATACTCCATCCTGTATGACCTCCACCATGCTCTAATCTGCGCTTTAGAGTTTCTCTAGCTAAATCAAACTCTTCTGTTCCTGGACGAATTTGATTTGATGGATATAATCCATACAAATGAGAAATATGGCGATGCCCAGGCTCTGCTTCTTCATAATCCTCATGCCACTCTCTTAAAGTACCATATTGACTCCTTGCAAAGGGAGATAAGCATTTCAAAGCTTCTTCTAATCTTTGATTAATATCTTCATGCTGATGAAGAATTTGGTTCATTAGAATTGTTTTTTGAAATACATCTCTAATAATTTCATCATCCATCACACAGCCTTTAGCTAAATGATGTTTAGAGGATTGATAATAGAAACTATTTTCAGGAGATAATGAAGGGCATAGAATTAGAGAATTATTCTTATCTTTAATACTAACATTCAAAAGGAAAAGAGCAGACTCTTCTAAAAGATAACCATACCTTTTTAATAAGAATATATCCTTTGTATAAGCATATGCATCAAAAATAGCTTGACTTAACCATGCGGCTCCAAGCATCCATGTGGTAGCCGGAAGATAATGATCTTGTAAACCACAATCTCCATATATATCTGTATTATGATGAGCAACAAATCCATCTACATGATAGAGTTCTTGTGCCATCTTTTTTCCTCTAGGATACATCGTTTCAAGCAACTTCAAAAAGGGTTCAAAACAAGGCACTAAATTAGCTGAAAATACATTCCAATAATTCATTTGCAAATTAATATTGATTGTATACTTGCTATCCCAAGAAGGGAAAATATCTTGATTCCAAAGGCCTTGCAAATTTGCAGGCAAATTCTTTCTAGAAGATGATATCATCAAATATCTAGAGAAATTATACATATAAGTCATATCCTCATCGTCACAGATAAAAGATTGTTTATGATAAAGACTCATATAATCTTTTTTAGCATTTTTAAAAATATCTTTTTTCAAACACTGTTCTAAGCATTGGTTCACATACTCCTTTGGAGCAGGATTGTATAGTGAAGTTGCCATAGCAATATGTAAGCTTATACGCTTGCCTTTAAGTCTTAAAGATGCTCCTAAGGATTTCACTTCATCAGCATAACCTCTCACACATATATGAAACTCATCACTTTGATTAAATTTGCATTCTAAATTAATTTGATTAGCTGTTGCTTCAATCCTATCTACAAGCTTATCTCGGTCTAAAGAGCATACTAGTTCTATCTCTTTTAAAGCTTCTAATTCTACAACAATGACATCATCTGGATAGCTTGCATAATATCTTCTGACAATACTATTCTCTTTAGATTCATATTTAATAGAAACGAATCCCTCATCTAAATGAAGAGTACGCTCATACCTGTCTATCTTTTCTTTAGGAAAGGACAATCTCATTTCCGCACCAACTGTGTAGATAGCTTCGCCTTTTGGATTTGGAAAGAGTCCTATCTGTGTTAGGTATTCTGCTTCACTATACTTTTCTTCTAATAAAAGTCTTTGAACTTCTTTGTAATTTTTATAAAAATCCTTAGTATACCTTACTCTATCTCTATTTCCTAGCCAAAAGGTATTTTCATTTAGAACAAGTTTCTCTTCAAATGGATTTCCATAAACCATAGCTCCTATATGCCCATTCCCAATAGGAAGTGTATCAAAAAAGGCTTCCTTATTTTTCTTATTTGTATCTGCATAAAAGTCAAACACCTTTTTCATAGGCTCACCCCTCTTCTATTTAACCATCACCTTAAATATCTTTATTATACAATAAATCATTTTTTTTATAAATATTTAATAATATCTTTTTGTGTGATAAAATATAGAAAAGAGGTGATATAGCTATGAATCTATCTAAACATTTATATTCTATTATGACCATTGTTGGATTGGCACTAGCTTTTTTATTTAGTGTTCTATATATTTTCTATTTATATTATGGACTTTGGCAGGAAATGGAAATTTTAGCACCTCTTGGAATCACAGCCTTTGTAAGCTTTATTACTTATTTAGGATTAGATATTTTCCTACTCATTTTATACTTGAAAAAAGGAGAAAAAAATCTCTATAATCTAGGAAGTTTTTGTTTAGTATTAGTAGCACAAATCTTGTCCTTCCCATCAATTTATGCACTATTTGATTCTATCCCCTTTGCTACTTGGATATTCTTAGGATGCATTTATGTTCTTCTATTTGGTTTAAAAGTATTCTTTCGTATAAAAACTAAAAAAGGAAATTTATTAAATTAACAAATTATTATATATGAAATAAAAAGTCTTTCCATTTATCATAAAGTCTCAAGGAAAGACTTTTTATTTGTATAAATTATTAATTATAGACTAAAAGGGACTATGAAAATCCAAAGTCCCTTACATTTTTTAATTATTCTTATTTACACATTAATAATTTGATACAATTTCGATGGTGAAGTAGAACCTAGTATGTTTACCCAATGAAATAGTTACATCAAATGTTCTACCAATTTCAGGGAATCCTTCATGGAATTCTTCATAATTTTCAACTTCAATAACAATAATATCACTCATATAGCGCCAATACTCTAGAGAATGCTCTGGATCATAAAAAAAGATACAATTTAAATTCATTAGCTCACCAGTTGTAGTCTCTAACCATATATATCTTAAATCCAATTTACCATAATAAGATCCAGTTCGATAGTAAGCATAAGATTCTCCGATAAAACGAGTAAACTCAATTTCCTTTTCTACTTCATAGAAGACTTCAATATAGTCAATATTTAATTCACCTGTCCAATTTAAATAGTATGTTCCGGCTTGTAGTAATTCACTAGTTAAAGTACCCCAGGAATAACCCACATATTCAGTAGATGCTGGTTCAAGTGTAATGGTACCATAGGATGAATACGTATTTGTTATATTTATAGAAGTATCAATAAACGCAATAGGTGATTCATTTGTAAAATTATCCAAAAAAACAACAATTCTACCTTTAGAAGGTAAGGTGATTTTAATATTTCTATTTTCATTAGACTCACCACTCATTGCTATACCAAACGTCTCCATAAAACTATCTCCATCAAAAGTATATTCAATGATATCATTATTTTCTGGAATCACAGAAGAATAATCCCAACGATGAAATTCATTTATCTTTTTTATAATATCATGCCATTGTCCACATAGAATATAGCTTTGATTTGGCAATACACTAGAAAAGTCAAATTCTTGATTTGTATCTTCTTCCAACCAGACAAACCTCTCATCTGCATCTCCTACTCGAATTCTTCTATCTATTTCTTCACCAAATGCATATGTAACTGTATCTACTGCATCATCATAGGAATATGTAATCGTTATATTAGATTCAGTTATAGCATCAACCATAGCCTTTAATTCTTTTAATTTCTCTATAACTTCAACAACTGTTGTTAATCCATTATAATCATGTTCATGATCTATCCATACTTGATTTAATGCATTAAGAGCATAATCTTGGTTATAATTACTCTTCTTTTGATTGATATAGTCTTCTAATTCCGTTTTGGCATAAAGAATAATATCGGCTAAACTCCAACCAGCAAATCCTGCTAAATCTCCTATTTCATCCATTGCAGTATCTTTAATGTAGTCTACTTCATCACATGTATTTGCATTATTGATTGCAAGTATTGCATTATCTTTAACATTTCCAATTTCAGCAATAAGTTCTGCATCTATCTCTGCAACCATGACTTCTAAAGTTGACTCTGCAAACTCTTCTACCTCAGTACAAGCTTCTTGTTTAGTTCTTGCCAAAATCTCTTCTTCAGTTTCAAGTGAATCAAACAATTCAAGATATTCAGCATAGAGTGCTTTCATTTCGGCCTTAGTATTTAAAACTGCTAAATCTTCTTCAAATGGTACAATAATGCCTTCCTCTACTTGAGACATGCTGTTACCAAAACCATTTTCCCAGCCATAGTTTCTTGCTTCATCAACTAAATATTGTCTATAGTATTCTAAAACAACCGCATCATTTTGAAGCCAACTATTTTCTCCTGTAAGTGCATCACGAACATAATTTACTTCATTTTGAACTTGTTCAACAGACCAAGGATTTTCCAAGTTTCTAAAAGCATTTGCAAATAACTCATCAAAGCTTTCCTTATTTGCATAATAGTCATCTTCAGAGTCTTTTGTAATTGTGTAGGAATCCTTATACTGTTCTTTTAATTCTGCAAGCTCTTGAAGTGCCTCTTCCACCATAGCTTCTGCTTCAAGCTGTGAGTCACTCTTAATTTTTCTAAATGCTTCTTCTATTTCATTTAAAGCTTGTAAAACTTCTGCATTCGTAGTACAAGCTTCTATAGCAGCAACACTATCAGCATAAGTCTTTTCTAATAACTCTAACTGCTGAGTATACTCAGACTTGTCATAGTCTTCATAGTTAGCCTCTAATTGTGCTAAAGCTAATGCCTTTAATGCATCTACATTTTCAGAAACAATTCGAGCACCTAGCCAATCTAACTTGATAGAATGTGAATCAGAGTCAGCTGTCATAACCTGCACACCTGAGAAGGTAAGTGGTAAGCCCCACTTTTCATATCCTTCTTTATCTATTGTTCCAGTAAATGTTTTTGTTTTATCCTCTTGTGATAAGGTGACTGTAATTTTACCTGTGCTTAGATCAAAGGTTGCTTCAATAACAAGGTCCTTATTCTCTACAAATATAAATCCACCACTTGTTGGTAATATAGAATCTTTATAATCCTCTTCAATTTCATCATAAACTCGAGTTTGTAAACAAATTTCTTTAGCATCATTTGTTTTTAAATTTAAAAGATATTCTGATGAGGAAAAAGGACTCATTATAGTAAATACAGACCAATTTTCTGCAACAGTTGAAGTTTGAATTACTGCCTTCACCTCAACAACACTTGCATATACAGGATTTAGTATAAGCTGAGCATAAGTTGTTTTGTCACTATTATCCACTACATTCAAATAACCATTTTGAACAAAAACGTTATTTAATTCATCAAAATCATCATAGTCGTTAACAGTTCCAAACCATTTCCCATAAGCTTCTTCATATTGTTCAAAGGTTCCTATTACATTACTATGCAAAACATCATTGGCACCTACAAAGTCATTAGCATAAATTATATTACCTCTAGATACAAATTCCTCATAAATAGTTATCCACCTTGCATGTAATGTTGCATCTTCTGTTATTGAAGCTCCTGCAACTGCTTTTGTTGCAAAGGTATCATCTAAATACCAGCCTTTAAAACACCAACCAGCTACATCTTCCACTATAGGTAATTCAGTAGGTAATGACTTTACATTTGTAATTTTTGAAGGGGCAGTACCATGTCCATGCATATTATAAGATACGCTATAAGTTTTTTCTGTCCACTGTGCTACAATAGTGATATTTGCAGTAATTGCTTCATCCATTGTCCATGCAGCATCGTTTGCTTTCCATCCGGCAAATGTATATCCGTCTCTTGTTGGTTCATTAACTTCTGTTAGCTTCTGTCCCTTTACAACATCCTTTGTTGTAGGAGTTGAACCATCATTTAAGTTTATGGTTACTGTCCAGTATTCTACTGCTGGTGTGTTTTCTGTCCACTGGGCTACAATGGTAGTATTTGCTGTAATAGCTTCGTCCATTGTCCAGTCAGTATCATTCACCTTCCAACCAGCAAAAGTATAACCTTCTCTTATGGGGGTTTCAATACCTGTAAGTACCCCCCCCTTTTCAACTTTTTTCGTTGTTGGAGTTGAACCATCATTTAAGTCTATGGTTACTGTCCAGTATTCTTTTGCTGGAACTGCTGTCCATTGAGCAACAATCGTAATATTTCCAGTGATAGCTGTATTCATTGTCCAGTCAGCACCATTTACTTTCCATCCAGCAAATGTATATCCTTCTCTTGTTGGTTCTGAAACTCCTGTTAGCTTCTGTCCCTTTACAACATCTTTTGTTGTAGGAGTTGAACCATCATTTAAATCAATTGTTACTTTCCAGTATTCCACTATAGGAGTATCTGGTTCCTTTTTATTTGTCTTACAACTTGTTAGTGCAGTAGCAGATACACCTAACAATGCTGATAAACAAAGAAGGGGAATTAAAAATTTTCTTTTCTTCATTTTTTTCTCCTTTCATGTTTCAAACGTCATGAAAACGTTTTAATACATTTTAATTATACACTAAAATATAAATTTTGAAAACCTTTATTATTTATGAATTTTATTTATTTTAGTTTTAAGAAGTTAAATTTGCTATTTTCTTCTATTATATAAACCATAAAAAAATTTCAATTTAACAATTCATTAAACAAAAAAAGATATCAATTTTTTTTGATATCCTTCTTATTTTTATATTTTTAAGCCTTTTAAAACATCATTAATATTGATGTTTGACATTAAGCTGGGGATTACATCAAAGAAATCTTCTTTAGGAGTTTTATCCTCAAACTTTAGTATTGTCACATTTTCATTCTTTATTTGTAGGATACATACAGGTGTAATTAGTAAAGACCCACTTGATCCATCACCTGTTGTATTTTTAATATCTGTATTTACGTTAAAGAAATTCACTTTAACCTTATACACTGGAACTATGCTTAAGTTTTCTGTTAAGTCTTCCTTTTTTCCTAGCATAATTCTTTCATTTAATAATTTAGATATTAAATCTAAGCTTTCCAAATTTACTCAATCTCCAATTTAATTTTGTAGGTTTTAAACCAATAATCTATTTGATAAAGGTAGGCTAAAAACGCTGTTTTACGCATGAGCTGACCATACCATGGAACCTCTAGCTCTTCAGTTGAATTTAAGATATCATTGATTTTATCAATATCAAAGATTTCATATAAGATACTATTCTTATCCTCTAACACTTCTCTTAAAAGCTTTACAACTTCATTATGGTATTCTGTTGAATTGCTCTTAGGATAAGGGCTCTTCTTTCTATCAATAACCTCATCAATTACTGTTCCCTTATAAGCATCTCTTAAAAGTTTCTTTTCCACTTTACTTCTATACTTATATTTGAAAGGAACATTATACAAGAAATCAACTAAATCCTTATCACAGAATGGAACTCTTACCTCTATGCTTGCTGCCATCGTAAGACGATCTTTTCTATCTAAAAGATTGGTCATAAAGTATGAAATACTTTATGAC
>JAIDMV010000153.1 GCA_029050385.1 Anaeroplasmataceae bacterium
ATCTAAATACTTTTCCTTTACCTCTTCTTTAGCCATTTGTTTTGGAAAATCACAATAAGAACAGATGGAATTGCAAAATGGAATATGAATATAGATTCCATTCACTTGATTAATCCTCCAAAAAGTCTCTTAGCATTCTTATATAAAATATGTTCTTTTTCTTCTCGAGTAAATATCTTACTCTCCTCTATGTAGGTATAGGCTTCCTCATAGCTACAATAGTTCATTGCTGCTGGAAAATCACTTCCCCATAGAATTTTATCGATTCCCATTACATCTAAAGCTTTACGGATATAGCCTTGGGCTTCAAAGAAAGGATAGGGTTGCTTTGTGTTATTCGGAAGACTTGCTATATCAAAATAAACATTTTCTAAATTTAAAAGCTTCAAATTTTCTTCTAATATATTCATCTGTTCATGTTGAGGTGCTGTAAGATGACAGATAATAAAGATAATCTCAGGATATTTTCTAATTGCCTTGCTCAAGGCTTCAACCTGATAACAATTGTTTCCTGGACGCCCTATATCTATAAAACAAATGAGTTGATGTTCTTTAGCCATCTGATAAACCTCATGCATAACCTCACCATTTAAATCTACAGTGGAGTGATTCGCCATAAGTCCTGAACCATTTGATACCTCCATTTTTAAGACTTTGATTCCTAAGTCTTCAAATAAATGTTTTATCACAAGCTGTTTATTTCTAAAAAAAGGATCATATGTTCCAGCTGGAATAAGCATATCAGGATATTTCAAAGCAGCTTCATAGGTGTATATATTTTGAAACCCTGCATAATTCCCCTGTAAGCACACAGAGAATTCCACATCATTTTGCTTTAGGACAGAGATCAATGTCTCTGGAGTAAGGCTCTTATCTCCATATTTTTCTGGAATGAGTTGAATGACCTTTCCGCTAGCATAGATGGCTTTACCACCGCCAATAGGAGTAAGTTCTCCTTCTGATCCTATTCCACAGATATTTCCTATTAAGTGTGTATGAACATCAATTTTTTTCATTGCAATCACCATTTTCATTATACCATAATCTTGTCTAGTTTTCTTCTTTTTTCTCATAAAAAATTTCTTATCCCTTTACTTTTATGCTAAATTTGTCTATAATTGTACTAGAAAATAAAAATGGAGGGAACTATGAAAAAGTTAATTCAAGAATTTAAGGCTTTCATTTTACGTGGTAACGTACTAGATATGGCTGTCGGCGTTATTGTTGGTGGTGCATTCAACACAATCGTGACAACTCTAAACAAAAGCATCTTAATGCCAGTAGTAAATTGGGGTCTTTCTCACATTCCAGGTATGTCTTCTGGTCTTTACACGATTCTACCTAACTCTAAGCTAGCAGATGCGAGCACAGCCGCTGATGCTGTAATTTTAGGTCCAAATGGTAAGGCTTATACAGTTTTAAACTATATTGACTGGAGTGCTTTCATTGAATCTATCTTAAACTTCTTCTTTATCGCTTTAACACTATTCATCATCTTAAAGGTATTCTCAACCTTAAGTGCTAAGCGTAAAGCATTTGAAGAAAGCTTAAAAGCTAAAAAGGCTGCTGAGGAACAAGCAGAGGCTGAGGCTGTCGTTGAAGAGGCTACTCCTGAAGTAGTTGAGGAAGTTGTCGAGGAAGTGGTTGAACCAGTTAAAGATCCAGTAGTGGTTCTACTTGAAGAAATTCGTGATAGCTTAAAGGTTAAAGAAACTGCACCTAAGAAAACTGCTTCAAAAGCTAAAACAACTAAAGCTAAAAAAGAAACAGAATAAAATTGAAGAGGAATTTCCTCTTCTTTTTTTATAAAAAAACTCAAGCCTTACGCTTGAGTTTCTTCTCTTTGTTCACTGATATAGCTAAATATTAAATAAACAATCATAACAATACCTAGAATACCAATATATAGATATTCTTGATTTTCTATAAACGGCTTATGCTTCGCCATTGCTTTAAAGAATACTCCTAAAGGATAAAACCCCATAAGTACTGAAATTGCTCCAAAAGAACCATAGTAAATTGTTTGAACAGAAAGGCCTTTTTTAAGGGCATATACACTATAAATTCCATACACTAGAAGGGCTACTCCACAGAAAAACATGACTATTGAATCCATATCTGCATCAAATCCGCCCTCGTAAACCTCTAAGCTTAAGGAAAATAAAGTAATAGCAGCCGCCATTAAAACTACTGCTAAAAGAATGATAAGGCATCTTTTAATAAGTTCACTATTCTTCTTTAATTGCTTCATTTTCTCCACCCTCCACTTCTTGCTTTGTAACTTTTTCACTTACTTCTATAAATTGTGGATAAAAGCGAACTAACACAACCATAATTCCTGTACATAAAATGATGTTTGGAATAGAGTAAGCACCATTATAAATGAAGGAATAAAGCCATGAAGTATCAGCTATATTCATAAAGCTTGATCCTTGATTTAACCAAAATACTCCTCCAGCTACAACATGACAGGTATATTTTAGAAGACCTGCAACTGTACACCCTACAATCATCCATACTATTTTTTTACTTCTTTTCTCACAAGAAGCATAAACTCCAGCAAAAGCGCCAGCTAGACCAACTACAGTATAAGCAAGTACATAATCCAGCATCACCTGTAAAAATGGTCCCATAACACGTAAAAACGCGTTTTCAAAGGTGGTAGCATTAATCACATAAATCCCACCAAGCATTTGCACGAGACTGACAATTAGACCACATAATACTCCTGGTAATAATCCTCTTCGATATCCAATCAAGAATATGGGTACCATAGCAAGACCAATAGAGCCTCCACTTGCAAATACTCCTCTCCAGATTCCACTCTGAAGAGCATCGAGTGCAAACGCTAAGGCAGCAAAGATAGCTACTTCTGCAAGCACTCTTGTACTAAATTTTTGTTTTTTCATTTCTTTCTCCTTTTTCAATAAAAAAATGTCCGCTAGGACAAGCATAAAAAAGAATATAAATGAGATGTATATAACTCATATTATTCCCTACGCTAGCATTACCTAGATCAGGTTAAGGGTAGATCCTTATCCTCTCAGGCTTTCGCCTCCCCTTAATATGACACTATAAGTATACACTATTTTTCATAAGAAAACAATAAAAAAAGAAATTTTTATCGACTTTCTTCTTATAAATAACAAATTTTTTTTATTTTCTAAAAATGGATGTTTTTTAAAAATTTTTCTCAAAAAACTAGAGTTTTTGATGCTCTTTCTATGAATAAATTGATGGTTGAATCTAGCAATAAGAAAAATGAAAAATGGGGTCATTTACCCCATTTGCAATGCTTAAAAATATGTGTTATTATTGGCTTGGACGTAAGTCTGCTTAAGGAGGAAACTATGAACAAAGCACACGCTTCAAAGGAAACTAGAAGATGTGTAATGGAGGCAAACTAGATGGAATATCTAGTTGTACTTATAGTGCTTTTAGTCTTACTACTTGCAATTATAAGTATCCTATTTGCTAAACACAAATAGGACTGGCTTTGGGAGAACCATATGGAGCTTGATATTTGAGTTACAAAACGTCTATAGTTCCTTTTAAGCGAAAAAGGTAGGTCAGCCCCTACCTTTTTCTTTTGAACCATATCGTCTATATAGACATTATAAGTTAAATTTATAACTTTTACAAGTTCTTTTAGCAATTTTTTAAAGGATTCTACTACTTTCTAAATAGAAATCATAAAAATTATGCCTCGTAATTCTCTATAATCTTTTTTGCAACCTCTTGGCAAGTCTTCTCATCTACAAGATTTCCTGTATTCATCACAAAGGTTCCACCCCATTCAGCCTGTCCTTCATACTTTGGACACAGATGGAAATGTAGATGCCCTAAGGTATCTCCATAGGCACCATAGTTAATACGATCTGGATGATATGCCTTTTGGATGGCTCTTGCAACATCAGCAACATCCTTCATAAAGGCATTTCTATCCGTTTCATTTAAATCCTGAATTTCAGCAACATGGTCCTTTTTATAGGCTACAATCATTCTTCCAGGATGTGTTTGGTCCTTAAACACAATGACCTCTGACACCTCAGTTTCAAATGCTAAATATCCAAATTTAGCAAGTGGCTCTCCATAATTACAATATGGACAATTTTCTTTTTTCATTTTTCCTCTTCTCCTTTTTTTATTTATTAATCATCTGTAGAAAGAATAGCCAAGAAGGCATCCTGTGGCACATCAACACTACCAATAGCCTTCATCTTCTTCTTTCCTTCCTTTTGTTTTTCTAATAGCTTTTTCTTTCTTGAAATATCTCCACCATAGCACTTAGCAAGGACATCTTTTCTTAATGCCTTAATATCACTTCTTGCGATAACTTTATGGTTAATCACGGCTTGAACCGGGATTTCAAATAAGTGTCTTGGGATGATTTCCTTGAGTTTATCTACTATGATTTTACCACGATTATAGGCAAAATCCTTATGAACAATAGTAGATAGGGCATCTACCACATCTCCATTTAGCATAATATCCATTTTAACTAGTTTAGATGCCTCATAATCTCCAAGTTCATAATCAAAGGAAGCATATCCTTTTGTATAGCTCTTAAGCTTATCAAAGAAATCAAAGACGATCTCTAATAACGGAATATTATAGTGAATGACAACCCTTGTTTCTTCAATATACTGCATATCGATGAAAATACCACGCTTCTTTTGGCATAAATCCATAACAGCACCAACATATTCTGTAGGGGACATAATGGTTGCCTTAACAAAAGGTTCTTCTATTCTATCGATTGTTTGAATACTAGGTAGTCCACTTGGATTATCTATTTTCTTCATCGTTCCATCCGTCAAATAAACATGATAGGAAACAGATGGGGCTGTAGCAATAAGCTCAATGCCGAATTCACGGGAGATTCGCTCTTTAATGATATCCATATGAAGTAAGCCTAAAAAGCCTGTTCTAAAGCCAAATCCTAAGGCTTGAGAGGTTTCTGGTTCAAAAACCAAAGCTGCATCAGATAGCTTTAACTTATCTAGTGCATCTCTTAAATCGTTATATTGCTTTGAATCAATAGGGTATAATCCACAAAATACCATAGGATTTAATTTGCGGTAACCTGCTAGAGGAACTGTAGCTGGATTTTCGACTGTTGTGATAGTATCACCTACATTGACATCGGAAATATCCTTGATGGAGGCTGTAATAAACCCTACATCACCAGCCATCAAATAGTCTCTTTGAACCTCTTTAGGGGTACGTACACCAATTTCAACAACCTGATATCTAGCTTTAGAGGCCATAAATTCAATGGTATCACCTCTTCTAATGATACCTTCTTTTACACAAACCAATACAACTACACCCCTGTAAGCATCAAAGGCACTATCGAAGATTAATGCTTTTGTAGGAGCTAAAATATCTCCACTTGGAGGAGCAATGTAGGAAACGACCTGTTCTAGGATATCTCTAACACCTACGCCTGTCTTTGCTGAGGCTAAAACCGCCTCATATGCTGGAATTCCTATAACATCTTCTATTTCCTGTTTTGCCCTATCGGGATCTGCAGAAGGTAAATCTATTTTATTGATTAAAGGGAGTATTTCTAAGTTATTATCTAAAGCTAAATAAACATTTGCTAGTGTTTGTGCTTCTACGCCCTGAGTTGCATCTACGACTAAGATTGCACCCTCGCATGCGGCAAGACTTCTAGAAACCTCATAGGTAAAATCGACATGTCCTGGAGTATCAATTAAATGAAATTCATACTCAAGCCCATTATTTGCTTTATAAATCATACTTACGGAGTTCAATTTGATTGTAATTCCACGTTCTCTTTCTAATTCCATAGAATCAAGAATTTGATCCTGCATCGTTCTTTGATCTACAGATTCACAGATTTCTAAGATACGATCTGCAAGCGTAGATTTTCCGTGGTCGATATGAGCGATTATACAAAAATTACGGATCATTTTTTGGTGTTTCTTCATTTCTTCTAAATCCTTCATATCATCACTTCCTAACACTTTATATA
>JAIDMV010000154.1 GCA_029050385.1 Anaeroplasmataceae bacterium
AGTTAAGCACTTCAGCGCCGATGGTAGTATTCACATGCGAGAGTAGGACGTTGCCAGGCTTCTCTTTGTTTTATATGCCTGCATAGCTCAGTTGGTTAGAGCACTTGACTGTTAATCAAGGTGTCGTAGGTTCGAGTCCTACTGCGGGCGCCATTTTTAATCTATTCAAAGCACTTCTTAAGTGCTTTTTTGTTTTTTGTGAAATTATAAAAAATAAGGACAAAAGATGACACAAATGCTATAATTAATATAAGGAGATTATAGTTATGAGTACATTGAAAGTTAGGAGAGTTTATAAATACATTGATGAAGGAGTAGCAAAGTACTTTGTTTATATAGGAGATAGTGATAATTCAAAAGAAATACTCGCAGGAGAAATAGCTAATCCTGATGGGCAAAGACAATACCACTTGTTAGAGAATATGAGTATGGTTCTATTTATGGATGAATTATTAATTATTCATCCAACAACTAAAGTAAGTGAACTATATATTTCTGGAAAAGTTGTAGATATAAACCCTTTTATATTTCAATCTTTAATTAATAGCCTATGCAAAGTTTTATTAAATGATTACACTGCCTCTATTGTTAATATGTCAAGTGAAAATTATAGTCAATCTGCTGCTTTATTAACGGATATTGCTTTTCCTGAAAAATTATTACGATTGCTTCTCTGGAATAACAAAAAAAGGCATTTAAAATTTGAAAGAAGTAATTTTTTGAAAAATGTATATAGATACAATGTTTATTTTGCATATATTGGATGTAATATAGGTTGTGAAATAGATAAACTTCGTCCAGTACTTATATGGAAAGAACATGTGAATAAAAATAAAACTTCTGAAAACTCTTATTTTGTTTTTCCTATCTCTTCTAAAATTCCTAAAAAGAGATATTACTATAATGTGGAATTAGAAATAAATGGAGTTAAGAATATTATAAAAATTAATGAAGGAAAAAGAATTAGCACAAGAAGAATTGTTAAGCCATTATTAGATAAGAACACTAAAAAAACCATACAAATTGAAGAAAATAAAATTAATGAGATAAAAGAAAGTATGAAAAAGTATTTTTCTATACAATAGTGCATAAGATATAATGTATACATTATAGTTGACAACATTAGATTTTAATGGTAAAATTATAGTGTATTACAAGGCTATCTATTAAAAAATAGATCGTGGAGGATTCAAAAGAAGCACATTTTTTGTGCTTCTTTTGCTTTTCTAAGAAGAATATAAATAGGGTTAAGGTACTCTGTTTAAACCCCAAAATATAATTTGTAACTTCAATTTTTAGAACTTTTTACCAAAAAAATTAAATTATGCTTGATTTCTTTTGAGTTTTGACTATAATATAAAAGTGCAAGTGAATATTGGAGGTTTAGCTCAGTTGGGAGAGCATCTGCCTTACAAGCAGAGGGTCAGCGGTTCGAGCCCGTTAACCTCCACCA
>JAIDMV010000155.1 GCA_029050385.1 Anaeroplasmataceae bacterium
GATTTATACTATTCAATACTAGAAGTTATTCATTTGCAATCAATTTTATATCTAAAAAAGGTATTTTATTAGGGCAGAATGGATTTGAATTGCCCATTTTTATTCAATTTTCATTAAAAATGGTATTACTTCAGTACGCCTAACCTTTTTTGAAGGTATTATTTCAGTACGCTTAAGACATTAGGTCAGAGGGGATACAAAACAGAAAATGTCTCAAGATATTAAGCGAGATAATAATTAGTTATATGGGCGGCTAATTAAAAAGGATTGATTCTGTTTTTAAAGAGTCAATCCTTTTTTATGGATTCATTATTTGATTGTATATGCAATAATAATAGAAGCCTATAAAGAATAAAACAGGTATGGCTGCTAGTAGTCTAAGAAGAATTGTAGTTATTCTATGTGTATAAGAATGAATTTCTCTGGTTTCTACCACAACTGCAGTTCCATCTTCATTCATATGGTAATATTTAAAAGTATTCTTTTTTTCAAAAACTAGTTTGAAAATAATGATAATATTTATTACAGGAATAAATAGAATCCCAATTACATAAACAAAAACTATGGTTAGAAAGTAATACTTAATAGAAAAAACAAGAAAATAAATTAGGGTTGGAATAAACAAGAGAATAGAAATTATAAAACTGATAAATTTAAAATCTGTCTTTAATAAATCCAGTAATACATCAGGTAAATCCTCTTTAGAACTTATAGAATAATGTTCAGGTATATATACACTAAAGTGTTGATAATATTCATAAATAGAAAAGGCGAAAATAGCAACCTTACAAAGTTTATTTAAGAAGACAAGAAATTTATATAATTGATTGTGATTTAAGGCAATGGTGGATTTTTTCATTATTTTCAATCCCAACAAAGTTAGCATATTTAAAATAATAAAAATAGTTATAAAATCGAAAAAATTTGTTTTTAAAATGAATTTTGTGTAAACAGTGTATGCCAGCATAAGAAAAAATATTATCAATGATCTTCGTCTTTGTTTTGAAGTTAGAATTCCCATCTTTTTCAAGGGAATCTCCTTAGCACTTATGATAGATGAAACATCAAGTTTTTCTTCTAACGTCATAGGTATTTCCTCCTTTCATAGTTTTAATTTACGCTTGATAATTATATCACTATATCAATAAAATATCTAGTATGCTGTTGTATTTGTTTTGTTAGATGTGGTATTATACTTTGTTGCACTCTGGTTCATTTGCAGTGAAAGTTGTTGTAGAAGAATATGAACTATTCAGTAGAAAGTATTAAATG
>JAIDMV010000156.1 GCA_029050385.1 Anaeroplasmataceae bacterium
AGATTATATTGAATTAGCCAAAATCCATTCCTTCACATTTCTTTCTATGACAGATAAGAATTTATATGGTAGCTATAAGTTTTATCAAGAATGCAACAGCAATCATATCAAACCTATTATAGGTATTGAAATCACATATATAGATGATGATAGCTTTAAATCTAAGCTTCTTGCTTATGCTTTAAATGCAGAAGGCTACAAGAATCTTTTAAAGATTAGTACATATTTAGCTACACACGAGGAGCCTTATGGATTAGAGTTTTTAGAGCCTTACCGCAAAAGTATAGCATTTATTTCAGTTTATAATGAGTCTATAATTGAGCGTTTGCATTTTTCAAAAGCGGATAAGGAGTTGAAATATAAGTTAAAACAACTTCAATCTTATTTTACCTATTATGTTGGATATTCTTATACAAATCGATTGGATCGTTTGAATGCAAATCAGGAGATTTGTTCTATAGCCAAGGAACTTGGGATAAAATCACTTCCTCTTCATAATTGTAAATATTTGAATAATGAGGATAAAATTATCTATGAAGCATTATGTCAAATTGCTGGTAATCCAGTAGAAGTGAAAGAGTATGAAGATTATAGTTTTGATGAGAGTCCTTTATCTTCTGAAGAACTAGAGGATTTTATTAATCAAATTCAATTAGATTTATATCCTAAGAAATTTTATCTACCTTCGTATCCAAATACAAAAGGGGCTAGTGCTATAGATTATTTAAAATCTCTTTGTTCAAAAGGCTTATATCGTAGATTAAAGGGAAAGATTTCTTCTAAGTATCAAACACGTTTAGCATATGAACTTTCTGTCATAGAAAACATGGGCTATAGCGACTATTTCTTAATTGTTTGGGATTTTATTTTATATGCAAAGAAGAAAGGAATACTTGTAGGACCAGGACGTGGATCTGGTGCAGGTTCTTTAGTTGCATACTGCTTGGGTATAACAGAAATTGATCCTTTAGAGTATGATTTATTATTTGAAAGATTTTTAAATCCTGAGCGTATCAGTATGCCAGATATAGATACAGATTTTCCTGACACCTATAGAGATGATGTCATAAAATATGTAAATGAGCTTTACGGAGAAAAGCATGTATGTAATATTTCAGCCTTCAATACATTTCAAATTAAATCCTCCATACGTGATTTAGGAAGAATTCGTAAAATAGAGAATTCTAGATTGAATGAAATTATTCGTATGGTTGAAGCTAATCCTAATTACGATTCTCTTTTAGAACAATTTATAAATCGTAAAGACATGTATGAATTCTTATATATTATACGTGGATTAGATGGGCTTCCAAGACATATATCTACCCATGCTGCAGGAGTGATTATTTCCTCTACTGTATTAGATGATATCATCCCTCTTCAAGAAGGCATTAATGGTCTTTATCAATCCCAATTAGAAGCAACGGATCTTGAAAAGATTGGTTTATTAAAAATGGATTTTTTAGGAATTCGTAATTTGACAATTATTGATGAAGTTATGAAGAATATTCCAGGCTTTACAATGAATGATTTAAGAAATATTCCTTTAAATGATAAAAAAACCTATCAATTATTACAGTCTGCAGATACTTTAGGAGTGTTCCAACTTGAGTCTGATGGAATAAGAAGAGTTTTAAATAAATTAAAGCCTGAACGCTTTGATGATTTGGTAGCTGTATTGGCTCTTTATCGTCCAGGTCCAATGGAAAATATTGATGAATTTATTGCAAGAAGACATGGCAAAAAATTTACTTATGAACATCCAGTTTTGGAACCAATATTAAAAAGTACATATGGTATTATAGTTTATCAAGAACAAATCATGCAGATTGCCCAAATTTTTGCTGGCTTTTCGCTAGGACAAGCTGATTTGTTAAGACGTGCCATTTCTAAAAAGAAAGAATCAGAATTAAAAAATCAACAAACCTCTTTTATTGAAGGTGCAATGCGAAAAGGCCATAGCCAAGAAGTGGCTCAGCACATCTATGAATATTTCTTGAAATTTAATAATTATGGTTTCAATAAATCACATGCTGTTGCCTATGGGTTAGTTTCTTATCAAATGGCATATTTTAAAGCAAATTATTTTAATATATTTATCTCTAAAATTTTAAATAATGTCATTGGCGCTACAAAAATGATGGTTAGTTATATTAACTACGCTAAGGCACATCATGTTATTACATTCAAACCAAATGTAAATGTTTCTACAAATCGTTTTGAAGTGAATCAAGCTGGAATGTTTATGCCTCTACAAGCAATACATTCTATTGGCGAGATGACTACATTAGATATTGTGAATGAGAGAAACAAAAACGGATTATTTAAGAACTTTCAAGAATTTAAGGAAAGAACACAGCTTAGTGAATCAGCTTTAGAAGCATTAATCTACGCTGGGGCATTAGATGGTTTTGGTATGACGAAAAAGCAGATGATAGAAGCTAAAAGTTCGATTAATGAAATTATTGCAAGACATTTAGAAGATCGTATAGAGGATACTAGGGAATTTGATTTTGATATATTACAAC
>JAIDMV010000157.1 GCA_029050385.1 Anaeroplasmataceae bacterium
CACATTTGATGTAGAAAACAATTCTTATTTAAAGATTTCTCTAGATGGTGATTTTCAAGATGATAATGAGATGGGGGAATATTTTAACACTGCTAAAAGCATAGATACTAAAGATGAAGAACTGAATCGTAGAATGGTTCTATCTTTATATTTATTGAAAGTAAACACCTTAGGAATTTATCCACCTGCTGAAACTGGATTAACTTGTAATTCTTGGTATGGTAAATTCCATTTAGAGATGCACTTGTGGCATCATTTGGGTCTAATACGTTTTGGATTGTATACTTATGTACTACCTTCATTAAAGTGGTATTTATCTATTTATGAATCCTCCAAGAAACGAGCAGAAGAACAGGGGTATCAAGGGATTAGATTTCCTAAAATGACAGATTTTAGAGGAGAAGACACTCCTTCTAATATTGGATGTTTATTGATATGGCAAATGCCTCATCTATTTGTTCTGCTAGATGAGATTATCAAACAAGATGCAAAGGTAATATGCTTAAAGGAATGGATGTCGACATTACAGGGATTGATTGATTTTATGGTCAGCTTTTATTATCTTGAAGATGGGAAGTATCATTTAGATTCTCCAATGATACCAGCAAATGAAAATGTTTTATTTGATTGTGATACTCCTATATTTGAGGAATGCTATACCATCTATGCGTTTGAGATTTTTAAGCGATGGATAGAAGAATATCATTTCTTTTATGATACAACTAAAATAGAAGATATTATTAAGAATCATGTACCATTAGAAGTTCAAAATGGTTGCTATGAAGCATATATAGGTTGTAAGAATACGTATACTAAATATAATTATGATCATCCTATGATGGTGGGAATGTTTTCCTATTTCCAAAGTGATTTAGTAAATCCAAATTGTATTAGAAATACACTTTATAAAATATTAGATTGCTGGAATTTCGATGCCACTTGGGGGTGGGATTTTCCAATGCTTTCTATGGTTGCAAATAGGTTGAAAGAAAAAGAACTTGCTATTCAGCTTCTGAAAATGAATGCGCCAAAAAATACGTATCTTAAAAATGGTCATAATTCTCAGCTTCCAAGAAAGGATTTACCATTATACTTACCAGGAAATGGAGCTTTACTATTAGCTTTATCTCATATTTTCAAATAATAATTCCGATTTATTCAAATCATTTAGAAAAGAGTTAATTTGTTTTTTTAAATGCTCAATTTCGAGCATTTTATCTTTAAGCATCCAATTGTGTATCATATAATTTGCTCCACCAACGATAAAAGAAATAATATATTCCTCATCATATTTTAATCTAAAGTGATTTTTCAATTGAGAAAAAACTTCCTTTAGACTTTTATAGGCAGAGGTATTAATCATATACATTAACATTGAGTTTTCCTGTTTGCCAAAATGAATGATGATTTCTCGTTCTTTGCTGATGACATCAATCATATTTAAAAATATCTGACTGAAGAAGTGAGATAAGTTTTCTATGGAAGAATCAATTTTAGAAACTGTAGAATAAGCGGTCTTTAAAATATCATTTTTAATCTCTTCAATATAGCTTTGAAATAGATCGTATTTATCTTGATAATGGGAATAAAATGTCACTCGATTCACTTTTGCATATTCACAAATTTTTGATACATTGATTTTTTCAAACGTTTCTATTTTAAGTAAATCAAGCAAGGCATTTTTTAATGCCTTTTTTGTTTTAACTATGCGCAAATCTTCTTTCATACGAGTAATCCTCATCTTTCTACAAGTTATTACAATGTTATAGATATTATAACACATGTAAATTAATTTTGCTGCTTGTTATTATTTTTTATAAAATAAATGAGAGAACTGCCTTTTTGTTTTAAAAAAAATCTTCTTGAATTATGCTTTTTATTTTAATTCATTTATGATATAATTTTAATGAATTATTGTAATTGTTAAATTATGGTAAAAATAAAAAAATAAGAGGAGCGCCAAATATGAAGATTTCGATTGGCTGTGACCACTCTGCATTGGAAATTAAAAATGAAATTTCTAACCACTTGAAGTCACTAGGTCATGAAATAAATGATCATGGGACATTTAGCAACGAAAGCTGTGATTACACAGATTTTGGGATTAAAGTTGCAGAAGATGTTAGAGATGGATTAGCAGAGCGTGGTATTTTAATATGTTACACTGGTATTGGGATGTCTATCATAGCTAACAAGGTAAAAAGTGTTCGTTGTGCGTTAGTTCATTATTTAGATGAGGCTGTTCTTACACGTGAACACAATGATTCTAATTGCCTTGCGTTATCTGCAAAGTATACATCTTTAGAAGAAGCAAAACAGATTATCTCTGTTTGGCTCGACACGCCCTTTTCTTTTGGAGAAAGACATACAAGAAGAGTTGAAAAAATAAATAAATACGAGGAGGAACATGTATGAGTTTTAAATTGTTAGATCACCCTTTGATTAAACACAAGCTTACAAATATTCGTAAGAAGGATACTAAGATGAAAGACTTTTATCAAAATGTTGAAGAGATTGCAGGGTTGATGGCTTATGAAATTACACGAAATTTTCCATTAAAGGAAGTTGAAATTTCAACCCCAATTTGTGATACTGTTCAGCATGAGCTTGCACAAGATGTTGTAATTGTACCTATTTTGCGTGCTGGACTTGGTATGGTAGAAGGGATTAGAAGATTAATTCCAACGGCCAAGGTAGGTTTCATCGGATTATATCGTAATGAAGAGACATTGGAGCCTTGTGAGTATTATGCTAAATTTCCGGACTCAATTACTGACTCTATAGTTTTAGTTGTCGACCCAATGCTTGCAACAGGTGGTAGTGCTGCGGCCGCCATATCTATGCTTAAGATGCGCGGATGTAAGGATATACGCTATGTTGGGCTAGTAGGGGCTCCAGAGGGAGTAGAGGTCTTACAAAAGAAACATCCTGATGTTGATGTTTATTTGGCTGCTTTAGATGAAAAGCTAAATGAAAATGGATATATTGTCCCTGGATTAGGAGATTGTGGAGATCGTTTGTTTGGTACAAAATAATGAAGTTCTCTAAATATGCTAGGTTCTATGTGCTGACCACACAAGGTATTCTTACTATGATTGTCCTTGCGGTTATAGGCTACTTTATTGGCAGAGCTATAGATGTAGAATCCGTTTGGCCAGGAGTATTAGCTGCTATTGGAGCACTATGCGGATTAGTCAGCTTTATCTATACTCTCTTAAAACTATTAAAAGAGGAGGATAAAAACAAGAATGAAAAAACCAATAGATCTGAAGATTAGTTTATTTGTTGTGCCTATAACTTGGGTTGTGGCTGCAATAATAACTATAGTCTTATGGGCAACACACTATGATTGGATGTATTATCTTATTGGTGTTTGTACAGGATTATTAAACTTTGGATTGATGATGAAAATGAATAGAAAAATAATACGATTATCTGAGCTCTATCCTGATACTGCTCAAGTGATGGCAAAAAGACAGGCTTGGATTGGTGTATTATTGAGAATCTTAGTATTTGCAGGAGTATTCTTGGCGATATTCTTCAAGGAGGTATTCCAAAATGAAGATGAAAGCAGAGCTTGGAATTTGGTGATTGCCTTTGGAGGATATGCAACAGTTAAGGTAATTCTTGTGATTGTATACTTGATTTTTAGAAGGAAGGTGAGTGAGTAGTGGCTGAATTTTGGCGCAGCTTCTGCGATGTAGGAACAATATCAAAGCCGATTCTTTCTACATTAATTAT
>JAIDMV010000158.1 GCA_029050385.1 Anaeroplasmataceae bacterium
ATATTACAGGTTCTTCTAATCTTCTACCATACTGAATATTTTTCAATCAGTGGCGAAAATAAAAGCGTGATTGAGTGTAAGTACACAATAAATGTAACTAAACATTTTTCAATCACGCTATCTATAAACTTATTTATATTTCTAATCTTTTTAAAACCATTTAAAGACTTATTTATTATACTTAATATTTGCTTGTGCAGCAGCTAAACGAGCTACTGGAATACGGTAAGGTGAACAAGAAATATAATCAAGACCACATTGATGATAAAAATCAATAGATAAAGGATCTCCAGCAGTTTCACCACATACTCCTAAATGTAATTCTGGTCTTGTTTTTCTTCCTAGACTAGAAGCCATTTGTATAAGTCTACCTACACCTGCAATATCCACAGTTTGGAATGGATCGTGCTCTAAAATCTTATGGTCATAATAATACTTTAAGAAATTAGATGCATCATCACGAGAAAGACCCATTGTCATTTGTGTTAAATCGTTAGTACCAAAACTAAAGAATTCTGCTTCTTTTGCAATCTCATCAGCAAGTAATGCAGCACGAGGAATCTCTATCATAGTACCTACATGATACCTCATAGTAACATTTGCTTTTTTGATTTCTTCATCGCATGTAGCACAAATAATCTCTTTAACCTTCTTAAACTCTAAACAATCAATAACAAAAGGTACCATAATTTCTGGTTCTACAGAAACACCCATTTCCTTTTGTGCTTCTATGGCAGCAGTGATAATCGCACGTGCCTGCATCTTAGCAATTTCTGGATAAGCTATAGATAGACGATCTCCTCTAAAACCCATCATAGGATTGTGCTCCTGATGTACTTCAATACGTGTATGAATCTCTGTTAAGGATAAGTGTAATGCCTCAGCAAGCTCTTCAATTTGTTCTTCTGTTTTTGGTAAGAATTCATGAAGAGGTGGGTCTAATAAACGAATGTTTACATTTCTTCCTTTCATAGTAAGGAATAATGCCTTAAAGTCATCCTTTTGATATGGAAGTAGTTCTTCTAAGGCTTGTTCTCTTTCTTCTAAACTTTGAGATAAAATCATCTTACGCATATGGAATATTCTTTGTTCTCCAAAGAACATGTGTTCAGTTCTACATAAGCCAATACCTTCTGCCCCAAATTCCATAGCCTTAATTGCATCTCTTGGAGAATCAGCATTTGCACGAACATGTAGCTTCTTATACTTTTCAGCCCATGCCATAACTCTTGCAAAATCACCAGACATATGAGATTGAATTAAATCAATAGATCCAAGATAAATTAATCCAGTTGAACCATTTACAGACACAACATCATCAGGTCCATATACTTTGCCATGAACTGTCATAGTTCTTGCATCCTCATCGATATAGGCATCACTACAACCTGTAACTGCACATTTACCCATACCTCTTGCAACTACTGCAGCATGAGAAGTCATACCTCCACGAGCAGTGATTACAGCCTCAGCGGCTACCATGCCAATAATATCTTCTGGAGAAGTTTCCTCACGAACTAAAATAACCTTTTCTCCTTTATCCTTACGTGCTTTAGCTTCTGCTGCACTAAAAGCAAGCTTACCAATACCAGCACCTGGAGAAGCAGGATTTCCCTTTGTAAGAATAACCCCTTTTTCTAATGCTTCACTAGAGAAGGTTGGATATAGTAAATAATGGAAAGTATTCACATCTATTCTAGATACAGCCTCTTGTTCTGTGATAAGACCTTCATCCACCATATCACAAGCAATCTTTACTCCTGCAGCTGCAGTTCTTTTTCCATTTCTTGTTTGCAAGAAATAAAGTTTTCCATCTTCAACTGTAAATTCCATATCCTGCATATCACGATAATGTGCTTCTAGTTTAGCAGAAGTATCTGCAAATTGTTGATAAATATTGGGTTGTTGCTTCTTTAATTCATCAATCTTTAATGGCGTTCTAATGCCTGCAACAACATCTTCGCCTTGGGCATTTACAAGGTATTCAGCAAAGATTTTCTTTTCGCCTGATCCAGGATCACGAGAAAAGCCTACACCTGTTCCGCTTGTTTCGCCCTTATTCCCAAAAACCATAGATTGTACATTTACTGCAGTTCCCCATGCATCAGAAATATTATTCATTCTACGGTAAACAATCGCTCTTTCATTATCCCAAGAACGGAATACAGCACCAACTGCTTCAACCAATTGCTTCCAAGGATCTGTTGGGAACTCTTCTCCAACATTTTCTTTATACCATACTTTATAACGAGCAATTAAACCTTTTAACTCAGAAGCAGGTATTTCATAATCAAGTTTATACCCTTTTTCTTTCTTAAGCTCATCAAGCATTGTATCCATTTCTTTTCTAGAAAAGCCCTTTGCAATGTTTGTAAACATTAAAATAAATCTTCTATAAGAATCATATGCAAAACGTTCATTATTTGTTTCTTTAGCTAAAACTTCAACAGTTTGGTCATTTAAACCTAAATTCAAAATGGTATCCATCATTCCAGGCATAGATACTCTAGCACCTGAACGAACAGAA
>JAIDMV010000159.1 GCA_029050385.1 Anaeroplasmataceae bacterium
GCAAGGGATTCTAAAAAGCATCAGCTATTTGAAATTACTCAATTAGTTAATGATTTTCCTACTCTTAAAATCAATGAGGAAGAAGAATACGTATTTCTTAATGGAATCGGTATGGGTGTAGATTCCTTCGTTTGTTTAGAACAGTTGAAAAATGCAAAGTTTAAAATCAAAGAATCCTATTTTAAAGTTGCCTTACGCGTGTTTAAAAATTTCAAACCTTATTCTCTTGATATAGATATTGATGGTATCTCTCATCACTATGAAAATGTATGGTTCTTTGTATGTAATCATGGCAAGTATTTCGGTGGTGGAATGAAAATCACTCCTATGGCGAAGCGAGAAGATGATCATCTAGATATTTGTATTGTGCATAAAGTTAAACTATGGAAATTACTTCTTGTATTTCCTATTGTGTTTTTAGGCTTGCATCGTTTTATTTTTAAAAAATATATTCATTTTTATAAGGCTAAGCATATTATTGTAAAACCTCAAAATTGTAATATTTTACAAAAGGATGGGGAAATTGCAGAAGCCGTAGATTATATTGAAATTAAGCGTTAAAAGATTTTTATACAATTTTATATTTTAAATTTCTTTCGACAAACTTTCATTCCTCGATTTGTTAAAAATAATAACTAAGGGAGGAAGCATAAATGAAAGTAACAGATATGATCTGTCAATCATCTGAAATCTTAAGAGAAATCAAGAAATGTCAAAGCTTATATCACTATTGTAATGACAATCATTTGATTTATCGCTACATCATAAAGGAAATTTATAGATTAAATAAAGTTGATGTTTTACTAGAGTTTTTAGCAGATGATTTGAGAGAGAATTGCAGTTTAGAAGATTTAAAGCAGGAACTTTTAAAGTTATATCGTATTTTATCTGATGAGTTTCTTTTAGCAGTTAAGAGTTATAATTTTAGTAAAGAAGTTGCCTATTAGTTGTAATTCAAGGTGGTATCTGTGAACATAGGAAAGAGGGATGAGAAATCATCTCTTTCTTTTTGGATAAGGAGTAACTTATGGAATTAGCTAAAGATATAAAAGAAAAATTGAATTTCATACCAAATCATGTTAGAATAGTTGCTGCCACTAAATATGTGGAAGCAGAGGATATGAAGAAATTATTTTCTATAGGGATCCATAATTTTGGAGAGAATCGTGTAGATTCTTTCTTAAGAAAATATGAAGCTTTAAAGGAAGAGCAAATCTGTTGGCATTTCATTGGACATCTACAAACCAATAAAGCTAAGCAGATTTTATCAAAAATTGATGTTCTTCATTCTCTCGATTCTTTAAAGCTTGCAGGTATGATTGAAAAAGAAAGGACAACACCTTTAGATTGTTTTATTGAAGTTAATATCAATAAAGAAGAATCTAAGGATGGTATAGCTTTTGAGGATTGCGAAGAATTTTTAAGACAAGTTTCAAAGTATTCTAAGGTACATGTGTTAGGTTTTATGATGATGACAACCAAGGATAGTACAAAAGAAGAAAAGAGACTACAGTTTTCAAAATTGTACAAGCTTATGCAAGAAATGAATAAGAAGCTAAACCTTAATTTGAAACAGCTTTCTATGGGTATGAGTGATGATTATATGGAGGCAGTCGCAGAAGGAGCTACAACAGTGCGATTAGGACGGATGTTATGGTGTCAAGAGAACTAGAGTTTTTTTATAAACAAATGGAATCTAATCTCAATAAAGCAAGCCAGGGTGGTGTTGTTCTAACAAGCTTTCTTGATGAGGCAAAGCTTGCCTATATTGAAACACTTCACTCTAAGGATGTTCGAATTGAATTTGATGGAGGCTTTGATGAGGCAGAACATAAACGAGCTTTGTTTTTACCTTTTGATTTTGAAATTTCTTCCTTCAAAATCAAGGTCTATGAAATTCAGTATAATTCTAGATATCTTGAATTAAACCATAGAAAAGTATTAGGAAGCTTAATGAGCTTAGGAATTAAACGCGAAAGCATTGGAGATATTGTATGTATAGGACAGGCTACCTACTTTGCTTGTACAGAGGAAATCTCGGCTTATATTGAAAGGGAATTTAAAACGATTAGTGGTGTAGCTATAGAATTAAGAGAGGTAGAAGAACGACTTGCAATCAAGCGTGAGCTTAGAGAAGAAAAACATATTGTATCAAGCTTGCGATTGGATGTAGTTATAGCTTCTGCTTATAAATTGTCTAGAACTGAAGCTTCAGAAATGATTACGGAAGGTTTAGTACAGGTGAATCATGTCATCTGTCAATCTATTAGTAAGCAGATCGTTTTGGATGATGTAATCAGTGTGCGTCATAAGGGACGCTTTTATGTAGGAACAATTGGAGGAAAAACAAAGAGTGACCGTTTGGTTTTACAACTTAAGTTTTTAGTATAATATGCAAAAAACAACAGAGTATAATAAGCTAGTTAGCTTTAAACATTTAATCATTTTAACCATACCTATCTTTTTTGAGTTACTCTTACAAATTATTGTAGGGTATTCCGATCAGATTATGATATCAAAGGATCAGGATGCAGTAACAGCTATCACAAACACGAATACAATTGTCAATGTTTTTATTATTGCCTTTCAAGTGTTTTCAATGGGAGCAATCATCTTAATAGGACATTATAAAGGTGCTAAGAATTATGATAAAGAGAAAAGTGTTTATAGTGTAGCCTTTGTTTTATCCACAGGCATAGGCATTTTGATTAGTATTATCCTACTATGCTTTTCTGAATATTTTTTCAAGTGGATACATCTAGACCCCACTTGTATGGAAAAGGGATTAACTTATATTCGTATTGTGGGTGGTTGTTTATTTTTACAGGCAATCTTAACTACAATATCTGCATTTTTGAAAAGTAATTCTTACATGAAGGATTCAACAATTATAAATGCAGTGGTGAATGTTTTAAATATCATTGGTAATTTTATTTTGATTCCTCATCTAGGAATTATGGGTGTTGCCATCTCAAGTGTTGTATCCAGAGGAATTGGTGTTGTTATCATTTCAATTGTATTTTTAAAAAGAGTAAGAGTGAATATATTTTTACATCCCTTCAAAGATTTTCATAAGAACACTTTAAAGAAGATTATCTCTATAGGCGGTCCTTCAGGAGGAGAAGCCCTATCCTATAATGCAAGTCAAATTCTAATCCTATTTGTTGTCAATAGCTTAGGCAATAAGGGTGTAGTGAATATTAAGTCCTATGCAAGTATGTTTGCGATGATATCGTATATGTTTACATCAGCAATATCACAGGCAATGCAGGTTGTTATTGGAGAATTATTAGGTATGGGGAAGGTAGAAGAGAGTAAGAAGAAAATCTACCAAACGCTTTTAGTGAGTGTGATAACGACTATAGTCATATCTGTCATTTTATATTTAATTAGTGATTATGCATATGGTTTATTTGGCATTAAGGATAAAGAGCTTTTATATATTGGTAAAATGGTTTTACTTATAGAAATAGCTTTAGAGTTGGGTAGAGCATTTAATATTGTATTTGTACGAGCTTTACAAACAAGTGGAGATATTGCATTTCCAACAATACTTTCAGTGATTTTTTGTTGGGGCGTTGCAGTATTAGGAAGCTATTTGCTTGGTGGAAAAGATGTTTGGTTGAATTTGGGATTGATTGGTGTATGGATAGCGATGGCGCTAGATGAGTGTATCAGGGCGGTCATCTTCTTTATAAGATTTAAAAGCGGAGCTTGGGAAAGGAAGTTGGTAATATGATAGGTATTATAGCAGCAATGGAAGAAGAAATGTCTATATTAAGAGAGGCTATAGGAAATAAAAATATAGATCAAATGTGTGGAATACGGTTTTATGAAGGACATATAGGTTCACAAGAGGTTGTGTTATGTACATCTGGTGTAGGTAAGGTAAATGCTGCAATGGCGGCAACGATTTTGATTGAATATTATAATTGTTCTCTTATTTTGAATACAGGGATTGCAGGTGGTATTTCTGGCGTGGAAACAAGAGATATTATTCTTGCAAGAGAGTTATCTTATTCTGATGTAGATACAACTCCTTTTGGATATGCTTATGGTCAGATTCCTGGAATGCCTAAGACGTTTATTCCTAATTTAGAATGCATCATCCAGGTAAAACAAATATTAAAAAGACTTGGGTTAAATTATAAGGAAGCAAAAATTTATTCTGCAGATTCCTTTGTCACAAGTCTTGAACAGGTTGCTAAGGTGGACACGAGTACTCCTTGTATCGCTGAAATGGAAGGAGCTGCAGTAGCACAAGTGTGTGTGAGATCAGGAATTGATTTTATAGTCCTTCGTTATATTTCAGATATAGTAGGAAAAGAAAATCAGGTTTCTGATTACAAAGCCTTTGAAAGTGAAATGGCCAAAAGGTCAAGTAAAATTTGTTTAGAAATTATAAAAAATTTGGAATAATTGTCAAATAATAGTCAATACTAAAGATGGTGAGAATATGTATTTAGCCATCTTTATTTTTGTTATATTAATCGTTATTTTGGCTATTGATATAGAAATCAATGTTAAAAGTGCGAATGATACCATTAAAATTGATGCTAAAATTGGACTAATAAGATTTGTGATACCTCATCAAAGATTAATATCAAAGGCTTTAGAAAGTGAACAGCTTAAGAACAAACAGCAACAAAGAGATGATTTTAAAAAGCTATTTAAAAAGAGACACTATTTAAATAGACTATTTAAACATTCCAGCTTGACTATGTTTTACATGGCTAGGTTTACAAAAGAGGAACTTTATCTAAACCCTATACAAAATGGTGCCTATTTAATGGTTTCAAACCAGATTCATGCATTTTTTAATCATCATTTTAAAATAGTAGATAATAAAAATATAAAGCTTATTTATGATGAACATTACCAAAACATTGATTACTTTATTTGTGTTAAAGCAGATCTTATTAGCATTCTTACCG
>JAIDMV010000016.1 GCA_029050385.1 Anaeroplasmataceae bacterium
AGCTAATTCATCATAACCATTATTTTGCGCTTTAAGCTCATATCCTGTGGCAATTACTGTTACAATCATCTCATCAACCAAGTCATTAATCTAAGCTGTACCATAAATAATGTTTAAGTCCTTATCACAATTGTTTCTTATTTCTGCTAAAGCAATCTCAATTTCCTTTGCAGCTAGGTTTTCAGATGCAGTAAAGTTTACAATAGCATCAGTTGCTCCATCAATTGTAACCTCAAGCAATGAGGAACGAATTGCATTTCTTGCCGCCTTTAATGCACGATCTGGTCCAGTTGCAGCACCAATACCCATTAAGGCAGTACCTGAGTTAGCCATAACATGACGCACATCCGCGAAGTCGACGTTAATCATACCTGGAATAGAAATAATTTCAGAAATACCCTGAACACCTTTTCTTAAAACATTATCTGCTTCACGATATGCTTCTAGCATAGGAGTAGATGGGTCAACAATCTGTAATAATCTTTGATTTGGAATAACAATCAAAGTGTCAACATATTCTCTTAAAGCTGTAAGACCAGCTACAGCATTATTCATACGTTCAGGGCCCTCAAAAAGGAATGGCTTTGTACAAATACCAATAGTCAAACAACCATTTTCACGGGCACACTTAGCAATAACAGGGGCAGCACCTGTACCAGTACCTCCACCCATACCGCAGGTGATAAATACCATATCTGCCTCACTAACCATTTCACGAATTTCATCTTCACTTTCTAAAGCTGCCATACGACCAACATCAGGATTAGCTCCTGCACCATGTCCACGAGTTGTATGACGGCCAATTAAAAGACGATTTCTAGCTTTGGAATATTTTAAGTCTTGAGCATCGGTATTCACAGCAATAAATTCCACGCCATGTACTTCGTTCTCAATCATATGATCTATAGCATTTTTTCCTGCACCACCAACACCGATAACCATTATTCTTGTTTTCGCAGCTTCTAGTGAGTCAAGTTCATCAAAAATCATTTCTATCCCTCCATCTAAAAAAATTCGGAAACTCCTTATTTATTTTACATTAAACGTCATTTTTTTTCAATATGGAAGTGATAAAAAAATAATTTTTTTTTAGTAAATTAAAGAATTGTTATTTCGTACTTCAATTTAATGCCAAATTCTAATTCTGCACGTCTTTGAATCAGCTCAATAAGATTCAAAATCTCAATGCTTTTCGCATTGCCAGTATTGATGATAAAATTTGCATGCTTGGAGCTTACAGTTGCATCATGAAAATGAAATCCTCTCATCCCTAAAGCATCAATAACCTTCCATGCTGGAATCAAAGGATTATTTTTAAAAATAGAACCCATATTTTTGCTTTCTAAAGGCTGAGCAAGTCTTCTTGCCCTAGCTCTTCTTTCTAATATGTCTAGTGTCTTCATTTTTTTTAAGTTAAATCTAGCACTAAGAATGATTCCATCAATAAAATGGAATATACTTTTTCGATATGAAAATGCACAATCCTTATTACTAATTGTAACGATTTCTCCAGCACTATTGATGTAGGTTACATCAATTAGATGATTTTTAATTTCATCCTTATATGCACCACTATTGTTGTATATCGCACCACCTAAAAGTCCTGGAATCCCTCCTAAAAAGGATAAGTCTCCCCATTCCTCCTTAGCTAAATCATACGCTAGCTTAGCGGTTGGATAAAAGGCACTGCAACTAAGAATATTATCCTTAATCTCATAGCTATAAGGTATTTTCCTTAGATGTATGACAATTCCTTTAAAATCCTCATCTCTAGCTAACACATTGCTCCCATTTCCAAGTAAAAAATAGGAAAGCTCATGATCGATAATATAAGCAAAAGCCTTTTGTAAGGAAGAAATACTATTTGGAGTAAATAATAGTTCTATTCTACCACCACAACCAATGGTAGTTAGTTCTTTAAAGGTATAGTTTTTTTCTATAATTCCTAAATTATTCTCTAGGATGTACGCTTCAAAATTCATATTATATCCCTATCTCTTCAATTATTTTTTCACAGCTATCATTTACCACTAAATTATGTTGATTTGCAATCATCTTTTGTATCTTCTCCTTATCATTCAATAAATAGTCTAGATATGAATCAATATTGGTTTCTAAATCTTTTTCTTTCATTAGTTTACAGCAGCCCTGTTCTTCAAAATAAAGCGCGTTTAAATATTGATGGTTTTGGCTTGTATTTAAGCTTGGAACTAAAATGCAAGGTTTACCAATGCTAAATATTTCATAGGTTGTTGAAGCACCTGCTCGTGAAATAATAAGCTTGGCTTGCAGCATGAAATTAGGTAAATCATTTATATATTCATAAACTTTAACATTAGGCAGATCCTGATATTCCTCGTAATATCTTCCAGCAATTAAGGAAACAGTATACTGGCGGTTCAAATGCTTTGCTAGATTACAAAGTGGCTTTGAACCTAATGAACCACCAATGATTAAAATATCCGTAGATAAGCTTAAATATTTTTTATAAGATAGATTTTGAGTTAATGTAGGAAGACCTGTTACTCTATATTTTTTCTTCATTTTTTCTAAAGGATATGTTAAAAATACCTTTTTTGCAAATCTTCCAAAAAAACGATTGGTTTTTCCTAAAATGACATTTTCTTCAAGAAGATATATAGGAATTCTTTTGAATATTCCATAAAGTAAGACAGGGA
>JAIDMV010000160.1:0-387 GCA_029050385.1 Anaeroplasmataceae bacterium
ACAATAAGATTGATTACTCTATCAACAATTAATTTTCTTCCCCACTTGATTGGATTAATAATATCTAAGACATATTTTGCTTTACTCAAGTTTTGACTGATTGTCTTTGTTGTTTGAAAGGCTTTAGATTCTTCAATATCCTTTGTCCTAGAAGATATATTTACTATCGTGGAAATCTTTAATTTACGAAGCATTCTTATTCCTCTATGGTTTAAGATTTCATCTACTCTTGATGTGATATACCCCGTAAGTAAGGTGATTTCATTAATGGATAACTCTAAGAATGGATGATTGCTTTCAGGATAAAATCTTACAGCAATACCATACGCTAAATCTCTGCTTAAGCTATAACAATGACTTACTCTAGAAATATCTTTTCTCAATGTT
>JAIDMV010000160.1:397-2203 GCA_029050385.1 Anaeroplasmataceae bacterium
TGCGTTTGAGCTACCATATCTTTTACTTCTTGAGTGGTTAAGTCGTCTGCCTCTGTTTTAGCAATAAAGTTTTTTGTTCTAATACTAGATATCACTGCCAAAGCATAAACAAGGAGCAGGATGATAAATCCCATAACCACACCAAGTAAAAAGCTTATGATTGTTGAAAATTCAATATTAAAAATGCCTAATTTCATTAAAATTACTTCATTCACAACAAATCACCTCAAGCTTTCTTTATTATTATATAATAAACTTCATCTTTTTTAAAGTTTTTCTTTACATTTTATTTTTAGAATGCGATAATACATTTGGTGATCTTCATGGAAATCTATTTAGACTTAGAAAATACGCTTCTGAATAACAAAAAAATTCTTAATTGTGAGGGAATTCACATTTTAAAAAAGCTATCAGAACAAAACAAAATTGTCATTCTAACCACTGGAGCTTTAGCTGAGGCTAAGCAGCTTTTTTCTATTCCAAATCTTGAAATCGTTTCTACTTTAGAAAATAAAGTATATAAGAATAATACCTATCAATTTTTGCCATTAGAATGCAATCTAAAGGACTTCTTAACCTCTTCTTTTGTCTATACTCTTTATGGAGTACATGAAGATACAACTTATATTCTGAAGTACCAAGAAAGGATGAAAAACTTTTATCCTACCTCTAATCTTCAGATGTGTAGTTCTTTTCCTTCAACAATCGCTTCCTTTGTAGTAGCAATATTCAATGAAGGATTAAACTGGGCTCTAAATCTTTTAAAGGACTTGCAAATCGTAACCCTTGCTTCTGATTCTAAAAAGACATTACTTCTTGTTTCAAAAACAATTTCTACTAAAGAATCATGGATTTTAAAATTAAAAGAATCACCTGCAATAGCCATAGGTGATTCTTATACGGATTATGATTTCATAAAGCATTGCGAGGTCCAAGTTGCTATGAAAAATGGAGAAACTGAATTAAAAGGCGTATGTGAGTTTCAAACTGAAAAATCCAACCAAGAAAATGGTGCATTGGATTTCATTCTCAACTTTCTAAAACACCAGCAAGCTTAAGCAAATAGATGGCATTCGTCTTTTGACATTTGCCATTTTTTATTTTGTAATCAAAGCTGATTTTTTCATCAACATATTCTTCATCAAAATGATAATTTTGAATAGAGGCTACGTCACATAGCTCAAAATCATGTGTAGTGATAAGATAGTATACTCCTAAGGAGTTCAGTTTTCCAATAATCTCCTTTGCTGCAAAGATTCTATCTTTAGCGTTTGTTCCTTTAAAAATTTCATCAATAAGGACAAGAGTGTTAGGATTCTTACTTTCCTCCATAATCTTCTTCATACGATTTACTTCTGCATAGAAGGTAGATATTCCCTCTTGAAGCATATCGTTTGCCCTTAAAGAGGTAACCACTTGATAGAATCCTGTATGGAATTCCTTCGCACAGACCAAACCTCCTGCATTAGCCAAAATCTGATTTACACCAAGCATACGCATAAAGGTTGTCTTTCCAGACATATTGCTTCCTGTAAGGACAATACCGTTTTTAAATTCAAATGTATTTGCTACACAGGCTCTTACTAATGGATGATATCCCTCTACTATTTTAAAACCTTCTGTAAGAGTTGGAACACAATAAACTTCTTGATCAATACCAATTGTTGCTAAAGAAAGCATAAGTTCAAGTTCAGAAAGTGCTGCCAAGCATTCTTCTGCAGATTTTAAGCGTTTTGTAAAGGAATTAAACAAAACAGCTATGATGAGATCTAAGAAGAAAATTCCATTCCCTACTAAAGATAAAAT
>JAIDMV010000161.1 GCA_029050385.1 Anaeroplasmataceae bacterium
ATAAAATGGTAAAAAGGAGCTGATGAAAATGGCTTGGGGTAGAAAAAAGATTCTAGCAAGACTAGGGCAATATTTAGAAAATAAACAAATTCCTTTTGAATATGATGAAGAGAATTTAAAAATTAAAATGGAATTATACTTTAGCAATCTTTCTTATATGCTTTATCCTTATATCACAATAGAAGATAATCTGTGTAGTATGAATATCAATGTTGTTGAGCATCCAATTAAAGGGTTTAATTATGAAAGAATAAATGATTTTAACAAGCAATCTAAGTTTTTTAAAGCCTATTTAACAGAAGAAGGAATTGTTTCTTTAGAGTATAGATGTATTTTGAATGAAATAGAAGCAGAGACTTTAGACGCAATCTTCGACAGTTTATACGCAGTCGAGACGTTAATTGACATCCTATAAAAACGCTTTTAAAGGTTTTTTTCTTGTATCCTTTATCATATAGTGATAAAATAAATCAAAGGGAAGGTAGTAAGCATGAAATTAAATGACCGCGGTTTACTAGTTGTTATATCAGGTCCCTCTGGAGTCGGTAAGGGGACAGTACGTAGAGCTCTTTTTAATATGCCTAACAACAATTTGGTTTATAGTGTTTCTATGACAACAAGAGAAAAACGGCCGGGAGAGGTCGATGGAGTAGACTATTATTTCGTATCTAAAGAAGAATTTAAAAAGCGTAAGTCAAATGGTAAGTTTTTAGAAACCGCTGAGTTTGTAGGAAATTATTATGGTACTCCACTTGATAAAGTTAATGAGCAGCTTGATTTAGGAAATGAAGTTGTTTTAGAGATAGAAGTAGATGGAGCTCAGCAGGTAAAAAAGAAAATGCCAGATTGTGTGATGATTTTTATTGTTCCACCTGGGAAGCAAGCATTGTATGATCGATTGAAGCGTAGAGGTACAGAATCTGAGCCTATTATCAAGGAAAGAATTGAAAAGGCAAATCGTGAATTTAAGGTTGCTCATTTATATGATTATATTGTCGTAAATGATGAGGTACATAATGCTGCAGATAGAATTATGGCTATCATTCGTGCAGAGCATGCAAAAACGGAGCGTTCTATCCATAAATATATGGAAATGATAGAGGAAAATTAAATTTTTTCTTTATTTTTTCTCTAAATATGTTATAATATTTTTAGACCTTGAAAGGAAGATGAATATGTCAAATAAAAAGAATTATGATGGTATGCGTTACCCTTCTGTAGATGCATTACTTGATAAAATTGACTCAAAATATAAATTAGCTTATGCAGCAGCTAAAAGAGCTAAAATCATCGAAGAAGAAGATTTCACTTCTTATGAAGATGGAATGTGTGTTAAGCCTGTTGGTCAAGCATTAGAAGAAATTTTAGTTGGCAAAACTAAGATGACATTTAAGTAATAAAGGGTGGTTAATAGTGGAGCTAAGCTATTAGCCACATTTTTTTCTAAAAGGAGGCGAGAAGAGATGAATATTGAACAATATATTTTTTGTTTTTTTGTTTATGCTTTTTTAGGCTACCTATGTGAGGTGGCATATTGTTCTATTTGCCAAAGAAAATTAGTGAATCGTGGCTATTTATATATGCCAATTTGTCCAATTTATGGTTGTGGCGCAATCCTCATTCTTTTATCTATGCTTCCTATTTCAAATATGTGGTATTTAGTTTTAATCTTAGGTATTTTATTAACCTCTGGATTAGAATACTTAACAAGTTATATTATGGAGCTTATATTCCATATGCGTTGGTGGGATTATTCCAAAAGAAAGTTTAATATTAATGGTAGAGTATGCTTAAGAAATTCTTTAATGTTTGGTGCTTTAGTTATGCTTGTCATTTATGGACTACATCCAGTATTATCAAAACTAATGGAAGCTATGGGAACAATTCCTATTCGTGTTTTAAATAGCATTCTTTTAACGGGCTTAATTGTCGATTTGATATTTTCAACAATTAAAAATATCAATATTGCAAAGGTGGTTGCAAAAATCAATCAGCTTACAGAAGAAGCTACAGATAAATTGAAAGAATTGAAAGCTAGTGCTTCAGAAAAATTTTCAGAAACAAAAGAGTATTTATCCAATACAGCTGTTGCTTTAAAATTGAAAGAGTTAATCTCTAAATATCCAAATGTTTCTTTACGTAAGGTCGGTAAAGGAAAGAAACGTTTGAGTATTAGTGAGTTTATAGCAAAGCATTTAAATGATAAGGATGAGAAGTAGTGCTTCCTATTATTGAAGAAAAACTAAAGCTTTTGCCGGACCGACCAGGCTGTTATCAAATGCGGGATAAAGACAATACAGTCATTTATGTGGGCAAAGCGAAAAATTTAAAGAATCGTGTACGGAGTTATTTTCATGGTGCACACAATGCCAAAACAACAAAGCTAGTAAGTGAGATTACAGATTTTACTTACGTAATCACTGCAAGTGAACTAGAGGCATTTGTTTTAGAAATTAATATGATTAAGGAATATGATCCTAAGTATAATATTATGCTGAAGGATGACAAAACCTATCCTTATATTGCCTTAACCAATGAGGATAACCCTCGTTTGATTGTAACAAGAAATCAAAGAAAAAGAAATTTTGCTAGATATTTTGGTCCCTATCCTAACGTAAGGGCGGCAAGAACAACGATAGATGTTTTAAATCAAATTTATCCATTTCGCAAATGCTATAATATTCCTAAAAAGGAATGCTTATATTATCATATGCATCAGTGCTTAGGACCTTGTATTCACAAGGAGAAATTAGATTACTCAAGCTATAAGACAAAGGTATCTAGTTTTTTAAATGGTGATGCAAAGGAAGTATTAGATGATATTGTTTCAAGAATGCAGGAAGCCTCAGAGAATTTAGAGTTCGAAAAAGCGAAAGAATATCGTGATTTAAAGATAGCTATAGAGGATACTATTGCCAAACAAAAGATTTCTATCAATGATTTGACAAGTAGAGATTATATCGGAATTTATAACGATGAGGACGATATTTCCATTAATATTATTATTACAAGACATGGAAATATTGTTCAAAATCATCAAACAATCATCAATAAATATGATAGTTTAGAAGATGAAACAATAAACTATTTAATTCAGTTTTATGAGGTGAATTCAAAACCTAAGGAGATTTGTTTTAAGGCCTTTGACGCAGAATTGCTTTCTAGTGTATTGGGTGTAGAAATTTATGAGGCAAAGCTAGGTAAGAAAAAAGAAATTTTAGATATGGCAAATGACAATGCCAAATTTAATCTAGAGAATAAAAGAAATATCTATAGAAATCAGGTACTGAAGAAGTTAGAAACAATTGAGGAACTAGGGAACCTTTTAGGTATTCCTACGCCTAGAAGAATTGAAGCATTTGATAACTCTAACTTATATGGAGAATATCCTGTATCTGCAATGGTATGCTATATCAATGGAAAACCAGCACCTAAAGAGTTTAGAAAGTATCATATTAAAACTGTTGTTGGAGCAAACGATTATGAATCTATGAAGGAAGTTATTTATAGAAGATATTTTAGATTGCTGATGGAAGAAGGGGAGTTTCCGGATTTAATTGTTATGGATGGTGGAGAGATTCAGGTCCATGCTGCCTTAGATGTTTTAGGAAGCTTAAATTTATCTATTCCAGTTATGGGAATCCAAAAGAATGACCGTCATAAAGCTTCTAAGATTTTCTTTGAAGAAACTTTATTTGATTTAGATAAGAATTCACCTATCTATCTTTTATTAGCAGATATTTCTCAAAGAGTCCATGATTTTGCTATCAGCTTTTTTAGAAGCAATAAAGCAAAAGGATTATTTTCGTCTATGTTAGATCCAATTCCAGGATTAGGACCAAAACGAAAGGAGCAACTTCTAACGTATTTTATAAGTATAGACCATATTAAAGAAGCTTCAGAAGAGGATTTGAAAAAGGCTGGTATGCCAGAGCCTCTAGCACATACAATTTACGAATATTTCCATAAACAAAAAGAAGAGAAGATGTAAGAGGGGAGGGATCCCAAATGAAAAAGAATAATTGGAAAGCATGGCTTTATTTATTACCTGCTATGCTTTTATTAGGGGTATTTATGCTATACCCTTTAGTAGATGTTGTTATCTATTCCTTTGAAGAAAATTTTACCTTTGTGAGTCAGACCTATACAGGTGTAGGAGTAGAAAACTATCAATATGTTTTAAAAGATCCTGATTTTATAAGTGCAGTTCAAAATACATTTATTATTTTAATCACGGTTCCACTCTCAACGATAATTGCTATTCTATTAGCAGTTGGATTGAATAGTATTAAACCGTTAAGAAAAATATTTCAAACTATTTTCTTTTTGCCATATGTGACAAATACTTTGGCAGTAGGTTTAGTCTTTTTGATTTTGTTTGATAAAACCCCTATGAGTAATGGATTTGCCAATATGATTTTAGGATGGTTTCATATCGAACCGATTGATTTTATCCGTGGTCCCTATTGGGCAAAAATGTTTGTTTTAGGATTTTATATCATTTGGACAGTAATGCCTTTTAAAATTCTCGTTTTGGTGGGAGCTCTACAATCTGTAAATAAGCAGTATTATGATGCTGCAAAACTGGACAATGCTACACGTTTTACTATGTTTCGTAAAATTACAGTACCTATGATTTCTCCAATGATTTCCTATTTAATTATTACAGGATTTATTGGTGCATTTAAGGAATATAACAACGCAGTAGCTTTATTTGGGGAAGATTTGAATTCCTCAGAGATGAATACGATTGTTGGATATGTCTACAATATGCTCTATTTTGAAACGGGTGGTTATCCATCCTATGCTGCCGCTGCTGCCATTTTATTATTCTGCATCATTCTTACAATCACTTGTATTAACCTGTTGATTAGTAAGAAGAAGGTATACTATTAGGAGGTCATAAGATGAAAGATAAAAGTAAAGTTTTTAGAAATACTATCATTTATATTCTTTTGTCTGTTTGGGCTATTTTGGTCATTTTTCCATTTTTTTGGATGATCCTGACTTCCTTTAAAACCTATGCAGCGTATAACTCAGAAACAACACCACAGTTTATTGTTCTTAAGCCAACATTTGATAATTACATCTCTGCTTGGACTGTTGCAAAGCTTGGACAATATATGTTAAACACGATTGTGTTTTCCATAACAACTACATTTCTTATGGTCATAGTTTCTTTATTGGCCGCTTTTGCTTTTGCAAGGCTTGACTTCAAGGGAAAGAATGTAGTATTTGTTTTATTCTTGGCTATGATGATGATTCCAAATGAATTAGTGATAATCACAAATTATGTGAGTATAGTCAATTTAGATTGGAGAAATACTTTTACAGGCTTAATTTTACCTTCTATTTTATCTGTATTTTACATCTATC
>JAIDMV010000162.1 GCA_029050385.1 Anaeroplasmataceae bacterium
ATATTCCACAATCCCTAAAAACAGTAACTTATATTGGCGGGTCATTATATAATACATTTAATGGTTGTACCTATATAGAAAAAATTGTTTTAAAGGAAGTTACTAATATTAATAGATTTACTCCATTAGAAGGTGCATTTGTTGGATGTAAGAACTTAAAAGAGCTTTGGTTTGATTCAAATTTAAAAGAATTCGGTCCTGCAGGACTATCAAGTTGTACTAACTTGGACAATATTTATTATAAAGGAACTATAAATGATTGGGCAAATATTGCTTTTGGAGGCAACCAACCTGTTCAGTATGCTCAAAATATATTCTTTGTGAATTCTGAGAATAAACCCGAACGTGTTACGAATATTGATATCACTGATACTACAATTCAAGAAATTAGAAGTAAACAATTTGCAAATTTTAAGGATGTTGAAAAAATTACTTTTAATTCGAGTATAACTAAGATTGGAAATCTAGCTTTTAGTAATTGTATTTCCCTACAAGAAATTAACATTCCTCAAACGATTTCCTCTATTCAAATTGGAGCTTTTACAGGATGCTATAATGTAAAAAGCATTGAGATTGATATTCATCCTACCTCTACTATAAATACATCTATAATAGAATTATTTTTTGGAGATGCAGCATATCCAAACTCATATAAAGTTGGACCAACTGCAAATGTTGGATATTGCCCTAACTGGTTAGAGAAAATTACAATACATCGAGATACAACATTATATAGAAATGAATTTCAAAATATGACATCTCTAAAAGAAATATATTTACAAGATGTTACTGTTATACCAGCATATTGTTTTCAAAATTGCTCTGAATTAACTTCAGTAGTATTAAAAAATGTTACAAGAATTAGAAGTAATGCTTTTGCAAATACGCCAAACTTAGCAAATGTTTTCTTTGAAGGGACACAAGAGTCTTGGAGTAATGTTACTATTGAAACGGATAACACTATGCTTACAGATTCTGTACTATACTTCTATAGTGAAGAAACACCAACAGAAGCAGGTAATTATTGGCATTATGTAGATGGAGTTCCAACCATTTGGTATTAAAAGATATAATAAAATGACTTAAACAAGTGATTGCTTAAGTCATTTTTTCCTTCTTATTATCGAAAAGTAAATATTTCTTGACTTTTGTCTCTAAAATTTATATAATTAGAAAGCTGAGGTGATTTTTTATGCGTTTAACTTTAGCTCAATTACGTAAGCTTTCTATGCCATATCATACAAGCGAAGAATTGGACTTGACTCCTGAATTATCAGGGTTTGAAGATATTCGTTCTGTAAGTATTGCAAAGATAGACTATGTAATTCATGAGAGAGGCTTAGATACTTATTTAGTTACCTTTAGTTTTGAGGTGGATCTTGTGATGCAATGTGCTATTACCTTGCAGGATGTACCTTATAAGATTTCAGCTACTGCTGAAGAGATTTTTACTACAGATGATCAAATTGAAGATGCTTTTATTATTACTGAACAAACGCTAGATACTAAAGAAGCAGTTCTTACCAATGTGCTTATGAATAAGCCTATGACTGTAACAGCCGAAGGGGTTAGCTTTGAAAGTGATGAAGAAGAATCTTTAAAGGATGAATCTGATGGTATTAATCCTGCTTTTGCGAAGCTGAAGGATTTATTATAGGAGGTGTGAAGTATGGCAGTACCTTTTCGTAGAACTTCAAAGATGAAGAAGGCTATTAGACGTTCTCATCTAGCTTTAAAAGCACCTGGAATGATTACTTGTCCTAACTGCGGCGAATTAACATTAGCTCATAGAGTATGTTCAAACTGTGGTTTCTATAAAGGAAAATTAGTAGTTGCTCCTAAGGCTGAGAAGACTGAAGAATAATATTTTTAAGTAAATATTAAAGGTAGAAATAGACACTAGGGGTGTCTATTTTCTATTTATAGGTATTATTGTGTCTATAAATCATAGAATAATCATTCTAAGATAATGCAAAAATTGCCCTATGTTTTGTTGCTTGGTGCAATTTTTGCACTTTTTGTTGATGATAAAGTGCAACTGTGCTATAATATAAATAGGTGATGATAATGAATTTAAAAGAATTAAGGCAGTCTAAACAACTAACACAAGTAGAAGCGTCTAAATTAGTAGCGATGCCTTTAAGAACCTATAAAAATTATGAAAATGATCAAAGTAAAGTCTCTTCTATTAAATATCTATATTTAATGGAAAAATTGTCAAAATATAATGCAATAGATGAAAC
>JAIDMV010000163.1 GCA_029050385.1 Anaeroplasmataceae bacterium
CACATTTGGAGTTCGTTAATTCACAAGCATTATAATAAAATATTTTCATAGAGTTAAAAGACTTCAAAGGTAATTCATTCTTAAAATTGGATGAATACTTTTCTTTAAAGTTTAAATATTCATTCAATTCTGAATTGGTTAACAAAAATCCACATTTCTTATTCATCCTTATATCTTCATTTGTATAATAATGATTACTTCTTAATGCAGAATCAATTATATCTTCGTATTTTGAACTCATACTATCGTCACCCTTTTGTTTTATTATAAACCTTATCGTAAACTTTGTCAAGGAAATTTCGTAAACCTTATCGTAAACTAAAAGGTGGTATTTTTACCACCCTTATTCGTTAAAAAATTATTAGTTTATAATGTATTTACTCTACTATGAATAGCAAGAATTGCATCTTCTTTAGAAGAACAATTCATCACTGCTTCTTCCATCGGACAAAGTCCCGTTCCCTTACGATTGATAATATACTCAGTTAGTATATGATATTCAAAGGAAATATTATATTTTTCAAATACAGGAATAGCTTCTTTAGAAAGAACTTCTGCATAGACTTCTTTTACACCCATACATGCATAAAGGAATGCGGCGGCTTTTCCTACAATCTTATCTGCAGCACTATAACCTTTAAAATCAACTTTAGATTCAATAAACTCTAGTAATGGTCTAATACCGCGCTTTTGGCTTATAAACAAACTATCTTCTTTAACAAGACAAATTGTATTACCCTCTAGTCTTTTCTTTGCATATTCTAAATCTGTCATATTAAAGACCCTTAAAATACTTTGCAATCTCAAACATTCTAGATTGTTGTTTTACTTTAAATGGGCAACGCTTATCACAATGTCCGCATTTTAAGCAAGCATCTGCTTTTATCACTAGCTTATCATAATGGTTAGCAGCCATTTGATCTCCCGCTAAAGATAAATCATAATACTTATTGACTAAACCAATATCAATTCCTGCTGGACATGGCTGACAGTGATTACAATATACACAATTTCCTACTGCAGCTTCTGGTGTAAACTTTCCAATTAATGAATAATCACGTTCTTCCGTTGTAGAGATTGGATAAGTTAATAATTCATCTAAATCCTTTAAACTACGTACTCCTGGAACAACAGTAAGTACTGCTGGACGATCTAAACAATATTGAATACATTGATTTTTTGTAAGCTCCTTATGGAAAGGGGAAGTCTTTTCAGATAAAAGCTGACCACCATGAAATGGTTTCATTACAGAAATACCAACGCCTTCCTTTTCACATCTTTTAAAAAGGTTAGAACGTTCTAGAGTTGTTCCTATACCATATTCATCTCCACATTCCAAATCATAAGCTGGGTTAATAGAAAACATCATCAAATCAATAAGTCCTGTATCTAATACCTTTTCTGCAACAGATGGAGTATGGGAAGAAAAACCAATGTGTTTTACAATTCCTTTTTCCTTTAAATCCTTAACGTAATCTAAGATACCATTTTTCTTGATATCTTCAAAATCACTTTCCTCATCGATACAATGCAAAAAACCAAAATCAACATAATTTGTTTGAAGGGCTTTTAATTCCCATTCAAAGGTGTTTTGAATTGTATTTAAATCACGCGACCAGCCATACTCTCCGTTTTCTTTATATACTGCCCCAAAATGAACCTGTAAATAAACTTGTTCTCTTTTTCCTAACATAGCACGACCAAACGGTTCATATACACTTTTTCCACCTGCACATAAATCAAAAAATGTAATCCCATGTGCAATCGCCTTTTGAATCACTTGCTCGATTTCATTTGGTGAACTATTCTGTATACCACCCATTCCAAGACCAAGCGTACTAATCTTTTCTTTTCCGTGAGGCAAAATTCTATACTCCATATTATCCCTCAAACTCCTTAGCAACATCCTTTAGTAATTTTCGAATCGGTAAATGCTGTGGACAAGCCTTTTCACATTTTCCACATTCAATACAATCCGATGCCTTACCACCTTTTTTTGTATGAAGATTGTAATAAAAGTTTGCATTCCAATCGTGATACAAATTTTTTGTATTCATACAGGAAAATAAATCTGGTATAGCTATATTTTTAGGACAACCTTCTATACAATAACGACAAGCAGTGCACGCAATCAAATGCATATTCTTAAATACAACACATACTTTCGCAACCGCTTCTTTTTCTTTATCATTTAAAGGTTTAAAGTCCTTCATATAAGAAATGTTATCTAGCATTTGTTCCATATTGCTCATACCAGATAAAACCATAAACACACCTTCAAATCCAGCAGCAAACCTTATGGCGTAGCTTGCGTTGCTTCCACCATGTAATTCATCAAATATCTTTTGTGCATCATTTGGAAGACTAACTAGGTTTCCACCCTTAACAGGTTCCATAATAATTACTGGTTTATTATGCTTTCTACACACCTCATAACACTTACGAGATTGTACAGCCACATTATCAAAATCCACATAATTGAGCTGAATCTGAACAACTTCAATCTGTGGATATTCAGTTAATATTTGATCCAGTACATCTGCAGTATCATGGAAGGATATACCTAAATGCTTAATCTTTCCTTCCTTCTTTAATTCTAATGCAAGCTCATAAGCTCTACATTCTTTAAACTTTAAAAAATTATTTTTATTCTGTGCATGCATCAAATAAAAATCAAAATAGTCTACACCACATGCCTCAAGTTGACTTTCAAATAATGGGCGGATATCCTCTTGGGTTTTAAAATAAAAATCTGTTAGCTTATCTGTCAACACAAAGCTTTCTCTTGGATATCTTTTAGTAAGACACTCTCTTACTGCAATCTCACTCATTTTATCGACATAGCCATGAGCAGTATCAAAGTAGTTGAATCCATTATCTATAAACGTATCAACCATTTTATTGAGTTCCTCATAATCTACTTCTTTATCCTTCATTGGTAGACGCATGCACCCAAATCCAAAGTTTTTCTTTACACCATCAAAATACATTTTAAACACCTCTTTCTATTTTCTTATTTATATAGATTTTTTCAACCATGCTGCAACCAAGCCTTTAGATTCCTTTGCCTCGGCACCATGAATTGAAAGTCCTGGTTTTACAACTGCACCCTTACAAATCCGCTTTAAATCTCTTTCGCTACTTCCCATACCACTACCTTCATTTGTACAAAATGGTAAAATGGTTTTACCGGCTAAATCATAATGTTCTAGGAAAGTGAATACCGCCATAGGCATTGTTCCCCACCAATTTGGGTAACCCACAAATATGGTATCATATTCGGCAATGCTTTCTACAAAAGATTTTAACTCTGGACGCTCATTAGCATGTAGTTCTTTTTTGGCATCATCAATGCATTTATAATAATCAAGAGAATAGGTTTTTATAGTTTCGATTTCAAATAAATCTCCACCTACATTATTCTTTATCATTTCAGCAACGATTTCAGTGTTTCCTTTTGCTAAATTTTTAATAGTACCATTCCAGTAATTCTCTCCCTTTCTAGAATAATACACAATTAAATTTTTCATAATCCTTTCTCCATTCCATTTCAACATCATTTTTTTAAATATAATTCGTAATTGATTTGATGATTCTTTAAAACAATAAGCTGAGATTTAGCCATTTGATTTAATTGAATTAGTCTTCCCTTTTGAGGGATACCTTGTTCAATTAGTATAGCATTATAACTCTCCATATTGGCTAATACCAATAATTGATCTATAGAAGCATAGTCTCTAATATTTCCTTTTATATTAGGATTCTCTATCTTCCATTGCCCCCTAGTTTTCCCAAACAAGGCCACATTTAATAAATCCGCTTCATTTGCGTAAATGAAATTCATTTGTTCTTTGGTCAAGGTGGGAACAATAAGGTTTTCTTTAATGGCATCCGTGTGAATATGATAGTTCAGTTTAGCCAATTCTCTTTTCGCACTCCAACCAAGTTCTTTTTGTTCTTGAAGCTTAAGCCTTTGAAATTCCTTAATTAAATAGAACTCAAATTCAGTAGATATCCAACTAGCAAATTTGAACGCAATATCTTGATGAGCATAGGTTCCGCCACCTTTTCCAGATTTAGAAATAATGCCTTTTGCATTTGTTTTCTCTATCCACTGCTGAGGAGACAATGTAAAGGCATGCTCCCCGCATTTATTTAATAACTGGTCGATTTCGACCACTTTAACTTTGGAATTATAGAATTTCTCCCATATTCCCATATAGTCAATTGCAGATCTAGTTCTAATCCAGTTTTTAACTACATCAGCAGGGGCTATAGGATTTTTAATTCTAGCAATGTCTGTTAAAGAAATATACTCCTCTTTATTAATCCTTTGATACTTAATAGAAATTCCTTTCACCAAAACTTCTTGATTTGTCATACTTATCTCCCTTGTTATAATTTACTGCTTATATTATAC
>JAIDMV010000164.1 GCA_029050385.1 Anaeroplasmataceae bacterium
AAATATCTCCGTGGGCATTTACGTTAACATAATATAGAGATATAGTTTAATTTGATTGATTTTTAAAACCAATCAAATGTATAGAAAAGTAAAATAAAAGTAGAGGTGAATATTGATGCATAAGGATGAAGCGAGCAAGCTTTTTGCAAGTCTAGGTGATCCAAACCGAGTAAAGATTGTAAAAATGCTTTATCATAATTCCACTTTAAGTGTGGAGAGATTATCTCAAATAATGGAGTTATCTTCACTTGAGTTAAAATCTCACTTAAATATTTTATGTGAAGCTGGTTTAGTGAAGAAACAGAACGAGGACTATTGTTGTGATAAGGAATTGTTAGATACATTACTATCCTTTATTCCAACAAGATGTGGTTGTTGTTCATAAGGATTAAAGCATCCCCAACAGGATGCTTTTTAATTTTTATGTTTTGTGGAAAATCTATTATAAAAAAGTAGTAAAACCAAAAAAATTATGATACAATGGTAGTGTTATTTAGGAGGTATTTGTTATGTTAGGTAATTTCACATATTCTAATCCTACAAAGCTATATTTTGGTAAGGATGCATTAGATAATTTGAAGACAGAATTAAAGAAGTATGGAAACAATGTATTATTAATTTATGGTGGAGGTTCTATCATAAAAACAGGACTTTATGATAAAGTAGTTAAGATTCTTCATGAAGCTGGTAAGAATGTATATGAGGATGCAGGTGTTATGCCAAATCCTACAGTAGAAAAGCTTTATGAGGGTGTAAAAAGAGCTCGTGCTTGTAACGCAGATTTACTACTTGCCGTTGGTGGAGGATCAGTTATTGATTATGCTAAGGCAGTTTCTGTTTCTGTTCACTGTGAGGAAGATCCATGGGATAAGTATTATTTACGCTTTGAGGAGCCTACTTGTCGAGTTGTACCTGTTGGTTCAATTTTAACAATGGTCGGAACAGGTTCTGAAATGAATGGCGGTGCAGTGATTACCCATCCTGCTCAAAAGTTAAAGATTGGTCATGTGTTTGGTGACATGGTATTTCCTAAATTTTCTATTTTAAATCCCGAATTAACTTTCACTGTTCCACAATATCAAATGGTTGCAGGTATTTTTGATATTATGTCTCATATTATGGAACAATACTTTTCTGGAACTGATGACTCAGCTTCAGACTATATTATGGAAGGATTAATGAGAAGCTTAATTCATTCTAGTAAAATTGCTGTAAAAAATCCAACAGATTATGAGGCAAGAAGTAATATTATGTGGGTGTCTACTTGGGCTTTAAATACTTTAGTTGCCAAGGGAAAATCTACTGACTGGATGGTGCATATGATTGGTCAATCTATTGGTGCATATACTGATGCTACTCATGGTATGACTTTATCTGCAGTTTCTTTACCTTATTATAGATATATTTTAAAGAATGGTCTTCATCAATTTAAAAAGTTTGCTTGTAATGTTTGGAATGTAAATCCAGATGGCAAAACTGATGAAGCAGTAGCTTTAGAAGGTTTAGCTTTAATGGAAGCTTGGATGAAGGAAATAGGACTTGTTCTTCATAGTAAAGAATTAGGTGTAACTGAAGAAATGCTTGATGGTATTGTTAAAGGTACCTTAATCATGGATGGTGGATATAAGGTTTTAAAGCCTGAGGATATTCGTAGTATTTTAAAGGAAAGTTTATAATCATAGGGGCACTCTTTTAAGAGTGCTTTTATGACTATAAAAAAGGAATAAAAATATATGAATGAGTTACTTCAAAATATTGAAAAAATACATACAACTCCTATGGGAATAGATCGTATTTTAAGGAATTTAAAACTTGATGATATTGATGTAGTTGAGTATTGTAAACAATTCTTAAATCATACAAATACCATCATCACTCGTCAAGGAAAAAATTGGTATGCCAAAAAAGATAACATCATCTTGACAATTAATGCCTATAGCTACACAATTATTACTGCCCATATTGTAAAATGAGGTGAGAAGAATGAGGAGTATACGTCTTGCAAATTTAAAAGATACGGAATTTTTAGTAGATCATGATAAGCATATAGCTTATGATATATTAAGAGATAGCATAGAAAAAGGATATATTTATATTCTTGAACAAGATAATAAAATCATAGGATGGTTAAGATATAATTTGTTTTGGGATAATACTCCATTTTTGAATATGCTTTATATTCTTGAAGAATTCAGAAATCAAGGTTTAGGTTCTCAATTATTAGAACATTGGGAACACCAAATGCATATTCAAGGATATGAAACGTTAATGACTTCGACCTTAGTACATGAGGATGCAATTCATTTTTATTTAAAATACGGATATCAGGTTGTTGGTGGATTTCATCCTAGTATGGATGAGTACGAAGTAATCTTAAAGAAGTGAGGGGAATAAGAATGGAAGTTAAGTTTTATAAGGAAACAGATCAATTTATTAAATACGCTATTATTGTTGCAAGATATAAGGATTCCTTTGTTTTTTGCAAGCATAAGGATAGAAATACTTACGAGCTTCCAGGAGGACATATTGAACCAGGTGAGGACATTTTAACTGCAGCTAAAAGAGAACTAATGGAAGAAACAGGCGCCAAAAAGTTTACTATAAAGTTTGTTTGTTACTGTTCTTTTAATTCTTCTTATGGGGCAATATTTTACGCTGAAATTGAGGAGCTAGGAAAACTAGAATATGAGATAGAAAGCTTGAGTTTTGGGGATTATATGCCACAGGAGTTAACCTATCCTCACCTTGAATCTAGAATTTTTAATTATGTAGTTCAGAATACAGAAATCAAGTTTGGTTCTAATATGAAAAGAATGGTTGCAGGAACTTTATACAATTCCTTTTTAAATGATCCGGAATTACATAAAAATGCTGTTCGTAAGGCAATGGAGTATAATCAAACTTTACCTGAAGAAATAGATAAAAGAAGAGATATTATAAAGAATCTTTTTGGTTCAACAAAAGAACATTTTTATATTGAGCCATCTATTAGAATGGACTATGGTTTTAACATTCATATTGGAGATCATTTCTATGCAAACTTTGATTGTGTATTCTTAGATGTTGCTCCTATTATTTTTGGGGACCATGTCTTTATTGCCCCTAGATGCTGTTTCTATACTGCAGGGCATCCAATTGATGCAGACGTTAGAAATATGGATTTAGAATATGGATATCCAATTCGAGTAGGCTCAAATGTTTGGTTTGGCGGAAATGTAGTAGTTAACCCAGGGGTTACGATTGGATCAAATGTTGTCATAGGCTCTGGTTCAGTTGTTACAAAGGATATTCCTTCTAATGTTGTAGCTTGTGGGAATCCTTGTAGAGTAATCAGAGAAATCACAGAAGAAGACGCTAAGCTTTGGAATCAAAGAAAACAATATTTCGACAATGAGAAATTTTAAATTTGTGATATAATGATATGGGTTATAAGTCCCATATATGCAGATATGGCGGAATTGGTAGACGCGCTATCTTCAGACGGTAGTGGTTATGCCGTACGAGTTCGACTCTCGTTATCTGCACCAAAGAAATGAAGTCACCTCCATTTGTTGGACCAAATAAGTGGAGGTTATTAATTATAATGATGGTATTTTCTTGATAGGAGGTGTCAAGTTTGAACTACTCCAAGAACTTGTTTATTCATAATATAAAATATTTATGTGAATATAACTATGAACCAGAGATAAC
>JAIDMV010000165.1 GCA_029050385.1 Anaeroplasmataceae bacterium
GTATAATAACTTCTTTTTCCATAGAAATACATCCAATCATCTAATAAATTATTGTTTTATGACATTCTTACTTTCGACTTAATTTATTAAAATCAAAGTCATTGATCTACTTGTTTTGACCATATAAAATTAATCAAAAAAGAAAACACATAAAACAAAAATCTTATAGAACCCTTTCCTTCAAATTTCAAAATTATTGTACATCATTTTGTTCAAAACGTCAACACGAAGGTCTTCATTTTGAACAACCATTCATATTATACTTTTTAGGCATTTGATTCTTTTATAGTATTTAGCAAAAATCAAAATCCTATAACAAAGAGAAAATATTGGATAGATTATTAAAAATCCATCCAATACTTATACTTCTATTTATCTTGTACTCTCTATTTTTAATAAGACCATTTATCTAACAGATTTTGTTTGTAATCTGGGTCAAACAAACCGTTCATTTCTATTGCTGGAACATCTGTTGGATAAGCAGCGTCTTCTGGTTTTTGTCCTACATAAATAGGATCGGGTATAAACTTTTCTACTTGTGGTTTATTTAAATCATTGTAAATATAATCCCAAACCTCTTTAACTTCTGGCTTTTTTTCATGTCCATTTATAATTGCCATAACATAAAGATTAGATGGAGCACCATAGTCTAAGAAAGTATACTCTAAGTCTGCATTATTCTTTTTATATTCTACTGCTTGCCATAACATTGCTAAACCAATTCCAATTTCTCCACGATCTGCCATTTTAATAGGTGCAGATCCAGAGGATGTATACTCTTTGACATTAGCATTTAACTTAGAGAAATATTCTAATGCAGCTTCTTCTCCTATTTTAGAAACTAAACCATTGTAAAATAGGTAACCTGTACCTGAAGCTTTAGGGTTTGGCATAGCAATTAAACCCTTATACTCAGGTTTCAATAAATCATCGTAAGTTTCAGGCACTGCCACACCATTAGCTGATAAAACCTTCTTGTTGATAACAACAGCACCATAAGTCATACAGCTAGGAGCATATAGTTTGTGATTGTAGCTAGTTGCTGCCTTGGTAAACTTCGTAAAATCATAATCAGATAAATCTGTAAAGAAATTCTCATTTTGATCTAATAATAATTCCATATTATTTGCTTCTAATTCAAAAATGATATCGCAGTCAGTTCCTGGTCCTTCTCCTTGTAGTTTAGAAACTAATGCACCTGTTCCAGAATATTGAATAACGATATTATATTCAGGGAATTTTTCATCTAACTTTTCCTGAATATAAGCAATTCTTTCTTCTTCTGAAGTTGCGTAAATTAAAATTGTTTTCTTTCCGCTACAACTACATAATGTAGCTACAAATAGAAAAGCACAAAATAAAAATCCAAAAATTTTTTTCATATTATTTTCTCCTTTTTCAAAATTCTCACTTATTTTACATCACTTCATTCAAAATGTCAACTACTAT
>JAIDMV010000166.1 GCA_029050385.1 Anaeroplasmataceae bacterium
CCTTTAAGGTAGGAATCTCAATTTTTGCTGATTCTAGGCTCTTAAAATAACGTAAAACATTAGAAGCACAATCTAGTAACCCTACAACATTTAAAAGCTCCTGTGGCTCTAAAATGCCCCCAATTTGAGCTCTTTCTAGACTCCCCTTAACTTGATATAACCCTCCTAGAGGAATGTCAGATAGTTTGACAACAGCCATAAATGCTTCTTTAGTTTCTTGATTTCTTTTGATAACCTCATCAAAATCATTGGTAGGGACTAATGCATCAATCAACTCTTTCGCATAGCTTGTCTTGGCATATCGTTTTAGTATCGTAAGCACATTATAAAATTCCAAAGCTTCTAAATCATATTGCATTTTTAATCCCTTCCTTCCTCTTTTCAATTTTGTAAAGCTAATTTTTAAAGTTCTAATAAATCCATATTTTCAACTAATTTTTTGTATGGAATAACTTGAGAGCCATAAACCTCTGTATCGGGATATACAAAGACCATTTCACATTCATTAATCACCTTTAAAAGTGCAGTGACATTAGGGTATATAATAAATAACTTATGCTCTTTTTTATTTGTGCTTGTTAAATCAAGACGCATTAAAGGCTCAATCCCCTCTACAAATGTCATAGTTTCATTATGGTCACTTAGCTTACGTAGCTGCCATTTAATCGCATTGTTGATACAAATCTCTTGATTAGAAAAATTATAAATCACCTTAATGTAATAAATATTTTTCTCATCTTCAAAATAAAAATCGTGAGTATCCTTTTTCACATATTCTATCTTAAAATCCTCAATTCCTTTTTCTTTACATGCATTAGTAAAAAGCTTGATAATATCATTCTTTCTTTTTTGAATTTTACGATTATTTATCATAACAAAAACTGATATTGTGATGGCTATAACAAGAATAGCCCCAACTATCCAATATATCAATTCCATTATCTCACCCCACTTTTATTCTTATACCAGTAAAAAAACAAAATAAATCCTAAAATTATATATCCTAAAACACCTATACATAACAAGGATAAGCCTACATACATTATAGGTAAATTTAAACTATTTGATGCAAAAATGATTAACCCTATACCTGTAAAAAAGCATAGAAATGATAAAAGTAAACTGCTAATGATAATCTTTTTCATATTGATTAATATCCTCATTTACCATTTCCATAACCTTGTTTCCAAGCTCGGTCGTATTCATAAGATTATATTCCTCTTCACTTATAGGTTTATGGAAAATAATGGTAATCTTGACACGTTTTAAAATTGTCTTTCTCTTTTTAGTATTAGAGCTTCCAATAATTGTTGCTGGTAATAATAATGCACCACTTTTCATTACAAGCTTATAAGCACCAGCGCGTAAATTTACCATTTCCTCAGTTTCACGAGATTTAATGCCACCTTCAGGGAAAATGATGTAAGACATACCCGCCTTTACTGAACGAATTGCTTCTATAATAGATTTAGCTGCAGCTCGATCATTTTCTCTATCAATTGAAATTGCACCAAAAACTGCCTGACACTGTTTAATGATTGGAATTCTAAATAAGCTCTTCTTTCCAACTGCTGAACAGGTTCTATGAAGAGCAACATATAAAGCTACTGGATCAATATCAGATTTATGGTTAGAATAACAAACAAAGGTTTCATTAGGTATATGTTCTTTACCAATAACTTTGAGTTTTACATTACATAAAATTAACACCATCTGACAGACCTGGTATAAAATCTTGTGTCGGATTTTTCCTTTTGGATCTGTACGCATCCAGACTTGAAAAACAAGTATAACAAATAACACAAAGGTTAAAAAGGAAAGAACTATGGATACAGGTACCCATAGAAAATAAAACCATAGAGATAACCCTGTGTAATAAAACGCATAGCTATAAGCACCTGCAAGTAACATTAGTAAACATAATAAAATCATACTATCTAAACTCTTTCATAAATGGTATAGTGTACCAAATCCGTCTCCTTCTCCCAAGTTAAGTTAAATTTGGTAAAATCAAGCTCTGGAAAATATGCATCACCAGCATAATTTTCTTTTATCCATGAAATATATAAGGCATCTGCATAAGAAAGGCAAAGTCTATAAATACTTGCACCACCTACTACCCAAATATCTTCTTTATTATTCTTCATAAAGGTCTCTACATCAGAAATGACTGTACCATCTTCAATAGAAAAATTTGGATTCAAGGAAGCAACATAAATTTTTCCATAAGGAAGCGGTTTTGTCTTATAATATCCTTTTAAGGAATGGTAGGTAGCCTCTCCCATAAGAACGGTTTGACCTTCAGTTCTACTCTTATAATATAGTAAATCCTCTTTAATATGCCATGGTATACGATTTTCATTACCAATGACATGTTCTTTCGTCATTGCCCAGATTAAACGAATCATTATACCGCAACCTTTCCCTTAATTCCTTTATGAGGATCATATCCTTCGAGTTCAAAATCTTCAAATTGAAAATCATAAATAGATTTCACATTTGGATTGATTTTCATAATAGGAAGCTTTCTTGGCTCTCTTTTTAATTGCTTGTTGATTTGTTCTAGATGATTTAAATAGATATGTGCATCTCCAATCGTATGAACAAAGCAGCCCAACTCTAAATTACAAACCTGTGCAATCATCATTGTAAATAATGCATAGCTCGCAATATTAAAAGGAACACCTAAAAAGACATCAGCACTTCTTTGATAAAGCTGACAGGAAAGCTTGTTTTCATTGACGTAAAATTGCATAAAGCAATGACAAGGAGGTAACGCCATATTCTCAATTTCAGCAGGATTCCATGCAGAGATAATCAGACGTCTAGAGGTTGGATTCGTTTTAATCTCATGAAGTAACCACTCTAATTGGTCAACACCATTAAAATTTCGCCATTGTTTACCATAGACAGGTCCTAGATTTCCCCACTCTTTAGCAAAAGCCTCATCTGCTTTAATTTTTTCTGCAAACTCTTCAATAGACTCCCCTTGATACTCTGATGACTTTTGATATGAAGCATAAGGCCAATCGTTCCAAATTCTTACATCATGGTCAACTAAATACTTAATATTTGTATCTCCACTAATAAACCATAAAAGTTCATGAATGATACTTTTTAAATGAACTCTCTTTGTAGTTAACAAAGGAAATCCTTCCTTTAAATCAAAACGCATTTGATATCCAAAATAAGATATTGTCCCTGTCCCAGTCCGATCCTCTTTTTTGATACCTTTATCTAATATTGTTTTGCATAATTCTAAGTACTGCTTCATTTTCAATCACCTAACTTCTATTATACAAAAAAATACCCTTTTTTTCAACAAGAAGAAAAGGATATTCTTTCGTTATTTGATTATATAATTTTCTTCATCAATTCCTCATAAAACTCTGGCATTTTTTTCATAAAAGAAAAGAGATATCAAACGATATCTCTGTTTTCTTACTTTAAGTCACTAGTTGTGATTTTACGATAATCTGCAGCAGTTGCCTTTCCTAAAGCTATTGTAATAATAATGCCTTCTACATCCTTACCTTCATCAATTTTTTTCTTGATGTCTTCAACGGTCTTACATCCTTTAACAGAAATGATAACACCATTTCCAAGAATAAGCATATCTACACGATCATCCCCTAAGTCTTTTTGAACTTGTTCTAAAGTGATAGGCTCACCATTCTTTGCAGCATTGTTAATTTTGTCTGCATATTTTTGAGATACGTTAGAACATGCAACTAATAAAATCAAACTTAAAGTTGCAACGCTTGCAGCTAACCATTTAAAAAATCTTTTCATAATTTTTCCCCTTTCGTTTTCTATAGTATAGAATAATTCTTTTATAACAATTTGTCAAATAAAAAATGAATTATTAAACACTTTTAATTATTTTGTATCATTAATTTAATCTTCAATCTTCTTACAAGGAAAATCCAAATATATTTTTTCTAAAGAAAAACGTTCACGTTCTTCTTTTGTAAATATTGAAACAATGATGTCATTTAAATCAATTAAAACCCAAGGTGAATTTTCTCCTTCAATCCCACGAATCTTAAAGCCAGCCTTTGATGCCTCTTCTTCAATATAGGATACACCTGCAGAAGCCTGACGCTCTGAATCGACGCTTGCTAGAATCATTGTATCATAAAATGGGGAAAACCCCTTCATATCATATTCTAATATATTTTCTGCCTTCACCTTGCCAAGACAATTATAAATGATTTCATTTAATGTCATTTTTACACAACCCTTCATAATAATCAAGCACCTCAAGCTGTAAAGGATGGGGTACTATATTTTTCTTTTTCAAAAACTCAATAGTAAGTAAAGTAGATTCATAAATTGCTTGATATAAGTTTCCTGAAAGCAATATTTCTCTACAATGAATACAGCTCGGATAAGCTCTATTTTCTTCTGTATAATCACTAATGAGCACAATTTCTTCTAATCTAGACATTCCAAGTCTTCCAAACACATGATTTCTAATTGCCTGATAGATATCTTCATCTGATCCTATTTCTTTCTTATAAAAGGCAGCAGATGCATAAGAGTGATATAAAACTGGATATTGCTTGCATTCTTCTTTATCCTTTTCACTTAATAATTTTAGTATATCCTCTTCTTTATCATATTTGCAATAATCATGCAAATAAGCTGCTAGCATAGCCTTTTTTGTTGAAACCTTGTATTGTTTAGCTAAATATTTAGCCATCTTTACTACACCTAAAGTGTGCTGGTAACGGTCTAGATGATCATTAGTGGCAAATTTATTTTTTACCATTTTCTTTATTTTACCCAAGAATAGCATTTGTCAAGTAAACCTCCGTGTTTTTGATATACTGCACATCTACTTTTGTTGTTCCTGAGATTTGAACAAAGCCAAAACCTGCAAACCAAATATCTTTCTTTCCATTGATTTGAAAGCTTGTTTTTGTATACTCTAGCTTTTCTAATTCTTCTAAAGTAGGTGGGGTTAACAGCTTTCCTAGTTGATTTTTAAGTAATTCATCTAATTTTTCCGTTTTAGAGCGATGCAAATATAGGTTTTTAGAAGCATAAACTGTCACAGAAACCATTTTACTTACTGTAAAACTTAAAACAGCCAAGCCCCCTAAACAGATACTGTTTTGATCTGTAATTTGATAGGTTACTGGCTTGAGTTCATGGTTAGGTACTATCGTTTTATAGGAAATAGGAAATAATTTATTTAAAGTATCTTGCTCATTGATAAGTCCTGGTGTATCCACTAAAGCACAGTTATCTTCAAAATAAGGAATCCTAATCGAATTTAAAGTAGTTCCAGGAATTAAGGATGTAGCAATCACATCTGTAGTTCTAGAGGTCGTTCTTTTTAACAAAGCGTTAATTATGCTTGATTTTCCTACATTCGCGCAGCCAACAAAATAGACATCTCGTTCTTTTCTTGCTAAGTCAATTGTAGAAATCAATTCATCCATAAAAGCCCCATTTTTTGCTGAAGCAAGTCCTATAGCAAGAGGATTCAATTGAACTCTTTGACACTCTTTACTCATCCATTCTACTACTTTAGAAAGATTAGAACTCTTTGGTAATAAATCCAATTTATTAGCAACTAAAATAACATCTTTCGTTTTAAGACGATTGATCATCATTGGATGGAAGGTAGATTTAAATGAAAAAATATCCACGATAAAAATCATAAGTGCCTTCTTTTTGACAACATCGTCAATGACCTGCTCATATTCCTTATTGGTCGCAACAATCTTAGGCAATTCGTTATAATGCATCATTCGAAAGCATCGTCTACAAATTTTCATATCCTCATTTAATGCTGGAACAAAACCTGGTTTTGCTTCATCCTGAATCTGTAAAATAGCTCCACAGCCTATACATTTTCTACTCATTTTTGTCCACCACATATTGATCTAACTTTTGCTGATAAAGTCTTGGGTGTCTTCTTTCTATTTGAGTTAAAAAGAAATGCTCTAACTTACGATTTATTTTTGTAGGTAAAATCTCTGTCTTTTTATCAATAGCTTTGACTAAAATCGTATGCACTCCAAGTCGCCTTGACGCAAATACATCTGTCATCAACTGATCACCAATCTCTAAAATTTCTTCTTTTTTATACTCTTTACTTGCAAGCTTTAAAGCCTTTTTCATACCAAAAAGTAAAGGTTTTTTCGCAAATTTTACAAAAGGCAAATTTAAAAGATTTGCAAAATGCTCTACTCTGTCTTTACGTGAATTGGATACAATAATAATTTCAAACCCCATTGATTCAAGCATATTTTTCCATATGTACAGCTTGTCTGTTGGTTCTTTTTCTAGATAAGAAATCAATGTATTGTCTAAATCTGTAAGAATAAGTCTAAACCCATCAGCATAAAGTTTATTGTATGGAATATCATCTATTGTTTTATAGTAGTCATTTGGAATCAGTTTTTTTAGCATAATTTTTTACCTCTTTTTATATTATACAATATTTCCATAATCTTTTAAATAAAGGAGTTTTAAAATGTTGTTTTTCTTGCTACCACTTTTTGGTGCAATCAAAAGTGAGTCCTACCCCCAAAAGCTATCAGATGAGGAGGAGCGGATGTATCTTTTGCGGTATGCACAAACCAAGGATGAAACAGCAAGAGCTAAGCTCATTGAGCATAATTTAAGATTAGTTGCCCATATCGCAAAAAAATATGAGAATACCCAAGAAGATAAGGATGACATCCTCTCTATCGGTATTTTAGGACTTATGAAGGCTGTTGACTCTTATCAAATTACAGCCAATAATAAGCTTGCTACCTACGCAGCGCGCTGCATAGAAAACGAAATCTTAATGCATCTTCGTTCCACAAAAAACAAACGAAATCTTATCTATTTACAATCCCCAGTAGCCATGGATAAGGATGGAAATGAGGTGGAACTCTTAGACTTAATTGAAGACAAAAGCATAGATATTATGGCCTCTTATGAAAAAAAGGCAATGCATCAGGACTTAAATGAAGCTTTAAAATCTTTAAATAGTCGGGAATATGAAATCATTGCTAGACGTTATGGAATTGCTAGAGATAGCCAAACCCAAAAGGAAATTGCAAAAGATATGAATATATCTAGAAGTTATGTTTCTAGAATAGAAAAGCGAGCTTTATTAAAACTCTACTTTCTACTTAAAAAATAGGACACCTAAAAGTGTCCTATTTTTACTTTACTTCCATAAGCTTAACTTTTAATTCTTTTCCATTTTCTGTAGAGATGTGGAATATATCTCCAACCTTATGGCCTAGTACAGCCTTTCCTAGAGGAGAGTCATTAGATATCTTACCTGCAAATGGATCTGCCTCAATTGTACCAACAATTTGGAATGTAGCAACACGATTTAAATCCATATACTTTACAGTTACCGTGTTTACATCCATAATCTTAGCATGCTTTAAGATATTTTCAATCTCTAAAATACGTGCTTCAATATTTGCCTGTTGTTCTCTTGCAGAGGAATAGTCTGCATTTTCAGATAAGTCACCTTGCTCACGTGCTTCTTTAATCGCCTCACGGATTTGGATTCTATCTACAGTCTTTAATTTTTCTAATTCTTCTTGTAGGGCTTCAGCACCTGCATGAGATAATTCAAAAACTTCATCTTTATTCATTATCGGATACCTCCATTATCAACGCTTAATTATTATACCTAAACTAAAGCTAAAAATCAAGAAATTTTTAACTTAATATTTCTCATTGTAGCGTATTTTTCTTAGTTCTCTTTGGACACTTCTATAATTTGGATATCTTTCTTCCAAATATTCATAAAACTCTTTTTGATGATTTTGATATTTAAAATGGGCACATTCATGATATATTACAGATAAAATATATTTCAAATCATATTTTGCAAGACGAGTGGATAACACAATAATTCTCTTATTTGAAAAGCATTCTCCATAATATCCTTTAGCCTTCTTATAGTGAAATTTTACATCAAAGGATATATTAAATTGAAATAATATATCTTTTGAATACCTTTCGACAACATTTGAAAGTGTATTCTTATATAATTCTTCTACGAGCTCTCCAATAGCTTGAGGAGATTTGGAATATACTTTAATTTCGTCATCTAAAACATAGATTTCATTTGTAGTGGATTCAATGATATGTAAAGGATATATTTTACCTAAATAATGAATCTTATCTTCTATTTCAATAGGTGCATTCATATACTTCATTATGTAATTAAAGTTCTTCTTTATCATATCTGAAATCTTATCATAGGAGAGCTGAACAGGCGTAGTTATCACTATCATGCCGTTTTTAATGCGAAGATAAATTTTACGGTTTGACCTTCTGTAAATCACTTCAACTTTAAAATTTATTGAATTCACATTGACTAAAATCATAACATCACCACCAGAAAGGAGCCAAGCATATGGTTAAAGCAAACACAACAGTTTCAGAGGTATTTATGCAGTCCTTAAATAATGCATACGGCTCAAAGCGTAACTTTGAAAAGGAACTCGTATATAGAGCCTATCAGTACGGAAATAAGGGACGTCTTTATTTTGGTATTAATAAGCTTTTAAATTTTACGATGTATCCTGCTTGTCTAAAGGAGGAAAATAGAAACTCTATACCTCTTCTAGAATGTAATTTGGATGTTTGCGATATCGCAAACTTCATTGAAGATATTGACTATACTAAGCTTTCTAAAGCCTATCTTCAGGTAAGAAGCCTAATTCAGTCTTAAAAGATCATCTTTTTCTAAAGGATATTCTGTATAAAAATATACAATTTGTCTTGGATGTCTAGCAGCATCTAGACTCACATTATCCTTATCAAATACTTCCTTAATCTCAATCACATCATTATGATGTGGTCCAAAAACCTCTAAGCTACTAAATGGAACAAAATGATTTCTTTGTTCAATAGTGGCTTTTTTTGTGGTTTTATCATAGTCTAAGACAATACCCACAAAATCCTTATTCGGTACAGAAGCATCTAAATCATATAATTGTTCTTCTATTGTAGGAAGACCAAACAAAAATCCTGTGGAGGTTAATCTATTTTCCGCCTTATTGATCATAGTTTCATAATAGCTAAAATCCTTTAATGCATTGTTATTTATATCATCTATAAGCGTACGATAAGTCTTTACAATCGTTGCAATGTAATGAAGACTCTTCATTCTACCTTCAATCTTAAAGGAATGAATGCCCAATCCCATTAGTTTTGGGATTGCTCGAATCGCGCATAAATCCTTACTACTCATTGCAAAATAATCCCCTTCTGGATTCATTTTCTTATCGCCTTGATATAGATTATAATTCCATCTACAACTATGCGCACAGCCCCCTCTATTGGCATCACGATTGGTCATATTATTAGATAGCATACATCTTCCAGAGTAAGAAACACACATTCCACCATGAATAAACACTTCTAAATCTAGAGATGTATTTTTCTTGACTACTTCAATTTCTTCTAAGGTCAGTTCACGACCTAAAACAACTCGCTTTACACCAAGTTCCTTGTAGAAGGCAACAGCCTCTTGATTTAAGCATGAGGTTTGTGTAGATACGTGAGCTTCCATAGAGGTATGGTTTACTACAAGCTTTAAAATTGTAATAGACGAAGCTATGATTGCATCAACACCAGACGCTTCTAAAGCTTTCAAATACTCTAAAATATCTTCTGTATCAATTTCATGCATTACAATATTGCAGGTTACATGTACCTTAGCATGATGTTTATGGGCAAATTGACAGCCTTCTTTAATATCTTCAATTGTGAAGTTTGAGGCTCTAGAACGCAAGGAAAACTTTAAGCCGCCAATAAAAACGGCATCTGCACCATATAAAATAGCTATTTTTAATTTTTCTAAATCTCCTGCAGGAGCGAGTAATTCTACCATTTAAAACTCCTCCTTCATATAGACACTATCCTGATAGGAAAAACCTTCCTCTATGGACAAATTTAAGGAATCTAAAGCAGCTAGTGCTTCTTCTTTATTTTTCCCAGATTTTACTTCATAGTATAATTTCAAAACTTCTCTAAAAATATTTTCATCAAGTCCAAAGGATTCTAAATAAGCATATTCCAAAGGAAAATCATCAATTTCATTTAATAAAGAGATAAGGTAGCTTCGATAGATTTTTGTCCCTTTTTTGGTCTCTACTATTGGATAAGAATCTAATCTTGTTGCCTCTTCAATTTTTAAATGTTCCATTTGAAATTTAGTTTGTATTTTTTCTTGATATAAAGAAATTAGTGTCCTTCTTGTAGAAAGCATTAAGCGATACCCAAAAACCTGCATAAAAGCATTTATTCCTGTTTTTTCAATGATTTGTTTGGTATCCTTTAATGTAATTTCATTGCTTAAGCCGATGGCCTTGAAGCCATATTCCATAAACTCTCTTGCATCTAGACTATTTGTAATCATTGTGATTGGATCATAGATAGTCCTTCCAATGAGACCAAACTCCTTTAAGATATGTGCTAGTCCTAAATCTGTAATATAGTATAGAC
>JAIDMV010000167.1 GCA_029050385.1 Anaeroplasmataceae bacterium
TCTTCATCCTTTCCAATCTCAAAATAGTCTAAATAATCTTCTTTTACGATACTTCTTAACTCATATCGTCCTAAATTTACTACCGGTAATTCTGTTTCTATAGCTCATCACCCTTTTTTCTATTAAAAAAACGTCCTTAAAAAAATATTAAGGACGAATTAAGCCGCGTTGCCACCTTACTTCTAGTATAATACTAGCACTTCATGTCCGTTAACGCCTGGTACGTCTTTTTTTAAAAGCTCTCCAAAGTGTCTTTCCTTACTCTTCATTATAGATGCTTCCACCAACCATCCTCGCTAGTATAAGTTTAAATAAGTACTCCTCTTCTTCTTCAATTTATCATACGCTATCATTTTAGCATTTATACATCAAATTTTCAAGAAAAATTTGTTTAAGAAACAACTCTTGAAAGTAAAATATTAGAATAATCCTTTTCTACATTAAATCCTGTATCTTTACGAAGTCTTAAATCTTGGGCAATAAGATCTCTTAAGACTAAATTAGTATCTGTATAAGTTGAGGTTCTGTATCCTGCAAAATAAGATCCAAAATACACATAATCTATGATGGCAAGTGTATAGGTTTGGTCTGTTGCTATAGAGGCACCATATTCTAATGTATAGACGATTTCTTTATCCTGATTTGCATCATAAAATCTTTTTAAATCCATACCACTAATCTCACATAAAATGATGTGATTATCAAAGGGATTTAAAGCATAAAGAGCATCAAAATCAAAATGACCTACTGAAACGTTATTTCGAAAAGCCCCTGTATTACAAATAGATGCAGTTGCACCTGTCGCTGCCATCATTACATTAGAAATATAGGCTTGAAAGTTTTGGTCATAGCGTTGAATGTAATGTTGATTTTCACAATAAACCTCTTCTAAGATATCCTTAGATGCAATATAGTGGTCATCAATAATTTTTTGAACCTCTTGATCCGTACCATTTGCTTTTGAAACACTGACATGTGAAACATTTGCATTTGTTACTTTTTTTAAAGTGGTATCATATTTTAAATTAATCCTGCCAAAATCAGAGAGTTTCC
>JAIDMV010000168.1 GCA_029050385.1 Anaeroplasmataceae bacterium
GTAATAAATTTATGCTATCTTTTCGCCTTTGCATTATTAAAAGTAGAATTGATAGTGTTAATATATTTTCTTGAGAAGGTGGCTAAAATATCCCCCTTGTAATGCTTCTCTTTTCCATCTGGAAGTATGATTTTTTCTTCTTTAGGATAATACTTATCGAAAGCAATTCCAATTGCCATATCATAAACCTTCCAAAATAAATCAGAATCATAAGCGAAATCTGTACTAAAACCCTCTAAATCTCCAGTGCTAAATTCTACATCCCTAAGACTTACAATATCTTCATATAATCCTACATAAGGAGCATTGTAGCTTACATAATATGTATTTGCAAAGGCAGGATCAACATGATTGGGTCCTTCATCTCTTCCACACATAAAATTGATAAACTCTAAAGCTAAGTCATAGTTAGCAGCGTGTTTAGGAATAACCAGATTATCACAGAACGCTATTGTATCACTTGGAATAAAGATATCAAAGCCAACCTGATACTTATTCTTATAGATTCCAGCATCTGTAGTGATTATTTCTATCATTGTACTAAATTCTTCTATTTCTACATCTTTAGCAAGATAAGCATCAATTACGGTAGAGGCAACATTCTCACAATAATAATATAAGAAATCTCCCGTCCACATAAATCCTAAATCACGGTTTTTAGCCACGATATCCTTTTTAATATCATCTGTTCCCCACGCATCATACTTCATATTTCTAATTAAGGAATAGATTTGATTTAGTTCTTCTTTAGAAAGTTCCTTTTCTGTATCAAACCCCAAATATCTACAAGCAGCATAATAGGAATGGAGATTAGAATCATACATTGCAACTCTCGTTCCTGCAGGAAGGCTATTTCTATCAAATAAAGAAGCCCATTCATTTTCTGCAGTTGTAACTGCCTCTTTCAAGCCTTCCTTATACGTAGAATACACAATTCCCCATGTTCCCCATAAATATGGAACATAGTAATTAGTAATACCCGTCATTTTTGACTCTAAGTTTTCAGCAATACCTTTTACCCCAGGCATTCTATCTTCTTTCTTATAATTTGGAATACGGCTAAAATCAATTTCCTGTAGCATATCATTTTGAGCCATCTTTAAAACCATATAATCAGATGGACACATCACATCAAAGCAGGTTGTACCAGCACTTATCTTCGAATAGAAAAGCTCATTGGACTCTCCTAATTCCATTGCCACTTCACAATTATATAAACTCTCAAATTCCTCTAGCATTTCTTCATCTACATACTCGCCCCAATTTAAGAACAATAAAACCCTTCTACTTTGGCAGGAGCATAATGCAATCAAAAAGAAAACACTAAGAAATACAAAACTAATTCTTTTTCGCATGACTTCTTCTTCCTTTCATCCAGATTGCATATAAGATGATTAATACCATAGAGATAATGGTTAACGCTGTTGAAAAGGCATATACACCAGGGAATAAAGATTTCTTTCCTATTGAGGAATAAATCCATATAGATAAAGTATTAAATCCATTACCTGTTGTAAAATATCCTACCACGAAATCCTCAAAGCTTATTGTAAAGGCTAAAACAACTCCTGAGAATATACCTCCACGAATTGCAGGAATTAAAACACGGATTACAGATTTCATTGGTTTGATTCCTAAATCCATACTTGCATCCATTAAATTTGGATCAATTTCCTTCATCTTTGGTAAAACTGATAAGATAATATATGGGAAAATAAAGAATAGATGAGCAATTAAGATTGTCCAAAATCCAAAGATATGCCTATTTATTGGTAACAATAAAGAGAATATTAGCATAATGGATATACCTGTTACGATATCCGCATTTAATAATGGAATATTATTTAATAGCATCAATCTTGATTTAATTTTAGGTGGCAAATAGAAAATACCTATTGCCACAAATGTTCCTAATACTGCAGCTATCAATGTAGCAGTAATAGAAACTAAAAATGTATTTTTAATTGAATTTGTAAGGGTACGTTTAGAAAACATATTTAGGTAGTTATCAAAGGTAAACCCTTGGAACTCTGTAGTTGAAGCACTAGAATTAAAGGATTGGATTGCAATAACAATTACAGATAAATATAGCATAAAGATGGAGAAAATAACTAATATAATCTTAAGAACTTTCCATACTATCGCTAAAGCACGATAATCCTTATAGCCATATTCTTCTAAAGTAGCCTTTGGAAATATCACTTCTTCAGTCATCATATTAAAGTCTCTCCTTCCTTATCTATTTTATTGATTAAAAGGATAGAACCTAATATAATTACAAGAACAATAATTGCTAAAACAGCTCCCTGATTATAGCTCATATTGATAAAGCTCTGTTCGATAATATTACCAATAAGTAATATGTTTCCTGCACCTAAAACCTTAGGTATTGCAAATCCAGATAAGCAAGGAAGTAAAACCATCATGGATCCTGATACAACACCTTTTAAAGATAATGGTACAATAACTTTCCAAAACTTAGTAAAATTCGTTACACCTAAATCTAGGGCTGCTTCCTCTAAAAAAGGATCAATCTTTTCTAATGAGGTATAGATAGGTAATACGATAAAGGGTAAATAGGTAAACACCATTCCTAAAAGAATTGCCCAGTCTGTACCAATAATATTTAACCCTGGAATATGAAAGATATCAGATAAGATATTTTCAGGCTTAAAGATAGATGCGAGTGCATTGATTCTTAAAAGCACATTCGTCCACATTGGTAAAATCAGTAATAACAATACCATATATTTATTTTTTAATTTTGATTTGTATAAGCTATATGCTAATAAATATCCAAAAAAGATACAAAGGATAGTTGTTAATACACTATACTTTAAGGAATTCCAAAATGCAATCAAAACAGACTCTGTGCCAATGATCGCAAAATTGTTTACAGTAAATTGCATCTCGCTGAAACGAATTCCTTCTGTATCAACAAACATCAAGCAAAACATAATCAGTACTGGAAAACAGGCCAAAACATAAAGCCAGTACATATATGGTCTTGCAAGACGATCTAAATGATGATTGCCTGCTGGATGAGGTTTAGCTACTCTGTTACGATGGTTTTGCATGAGCCGTCTTCCTTCATCAAGCAGATTTCATATGGGTCAACAGATAACCCAACCTTTTGTCCTGTTTTTATATCTTCATAGGTGTGAACCACAAACTCTTGTCCTTGTAAATCCACACATAATTCATAATGTACACCTTTAAAAATAGAGGAGGTAACATTTCCCACAAGCTTCGCCTTCTTAAGAGGTACAACATCCCAGTCCTCTGGACGAATAACAACATCAACGACTTCATTATCATCAAATTGGTAACCAACACATTCAAAGTCCACATCTAAGAAACGAACCAAGTTCTTCTTTACATATACACCCCTAACAATGTTAGATTCTCCAATAAAATTAGCAACAAAGCGATTCACTGGCTCATTATAGATATCCTTTGGAGTACCTAGCTGTTGAATGATTCCATCCTTCATCACGACAATACGATCGGACATAACCATAGCTTCCTCTTGATCATGCGTAACAAAAATAAAGGTAATTCCTAAATCTCTTTGCATTTCCTTAAGTTCATATTGCATGTTTTGTCTAAGCTTTAAATCTAGAGCAGATAGTGGTTCATCTAGTAAAAGAATTTTTGGCTTTAAGATAATGGCTCTTGCAATAGCAACTCTTTGCATTTGTCCACCAGACATATTCGTAATCTTGCGATCCTCAAATCCTGCTAAATTAACCATCTCTAAGGCAGCCTTTACAGCACTCTTTAATTTTTCCTTTAGCTTCCAGTTCATATCAAAGAATGTTATCTTATGAGCCTTATCCTCAGGGACTCCTAAAGAAAGTTTATCCTTGGTAATTTCTTCTTTTAATGCCTCTTTGCCACCAAAAAATTCTATCATGAATTTTCTTCCACGATTCTTTAAACCAAAGGCTACATTATTAAAAACATTCAAATGCGGAAATAAAGCATACCTTTGAAAAACTGTATTGATTGGCCTTGCATAGGCTGGAAGATCATTAATCTCTTTTCCATTTACAACGATTTGTCCTGAATCAGGATTTTCAAATCCACCAATCATACGTAATGTTGTTGTCTTACCACAACCAGATGGTCCCAATAGGGTAAGAAATTCATTTTCATAAATTGTTAAATTAATATTGTCTACGACAGTTACTGCACCATACTTCTTTACAATATTGTGCAATTCGATAATTGGTTTACCCACCGCAATTTACCGAACTTGAAGAACAATTTATAAGTTCTTCGCCTCTTTTTCCTTTCCTCCGTATTTTTTAAGGAATGAGTCCTTGAATACCATCTATTTTTTATAGACGAAATAATTATACAACAAATTTGAAATTTGACAAGAAAAAATGTATTTTTTTTATAAAAAAATAACCCCCTAAAATCTAGGGGATATAAAAACCATTAATATTCTAGTTTTGCTTCCATAGGAAAGATACGCTCATACTCCTCAAAAATGTCATCAAAATCGTGCATTTTGAAAAAACTATGAAGCTTCTTAACATTCCATTGTTTGTAGTTATACACCTTAAAGAAAGGTAGATATCTAATTCCTTTACAAAAGTGCTTAATTACTGTATCTGATTTAATACTTCTTTGTTCATTAAAGCGAAAAGGAATATAAACCTTTTCCTTGCAGTATTTATATAAGGCAGACTGATCAGAAAAATATAGCTTTTTCTTTTGAAGTAAAGCGACTGCCTTTTCAAATAGCTTTGTCTCTTTTACTCTTTTTACATTGATATATAGAACACCTGAATTAAAATAATCCTTCTTAATCCAGAATTTCCCTAGGTAATCTAAACAGACTGCCATTTCCTTATTTTCAATATCAATACTTTTGAATTCTTCTAAGGAAGCACAAGTCATTGTATCCGCATCTAAATAAATCAATTTATCACAATTGATATATCTAGTGAACAATAGTCGGATTAAGGATGCAGGGGAATACTTAGGATCCATATTTGGTGTGTCTTTAAAAGTAGCTTCAAAATCCTTGGAAATATCATAATAGGACACTTCATTTTCAAAATTGAAGCCCTTCATTACCTTCCTCAAATAATTAACAGACTCCTCTGATATTTTAGGAACCTTTGACCAAGAGATTTCCATAGTCATAATATGCAAATGAATTGGCTCCTTTGTATGCTTCATCATAGATAAAACATTTAAACAAATGCCATGAAATATTTTCAAATTCCCGGTTTGCAAAACATGTATCATAAGCTTACTCCTCTTTTACTTCAATTATATTCCCCTCTTCTAAAGGTTCTTGTATAGTTTGAATTTGTTTTTTCTTATATCTTTTAACTAAAATTTCATAAATAATATAGGCTATAGCACTTAAAATCATTAAAAGATAATAAGTTAATGCTCTCCATAAAATCATACCTGTAAAACCTATATCACTAGCCAATGCCCCAAATAAGGAGGCTGTAAAGATAGTTTTAAAAGCAAATTCAATTCCACCTGTTCCACCTGGTGTAGGAACCCATACCATAGTAGTAATTGCAAAGGCTGATGCTAAAATAATATATGGCATCATCTTAAATCCAAAATCTGCACCTAAAGCTTTTAAAATATAATATGGTATTGCATAATAAAACAATAAAGCTAACATTTTTAATAAGATCGCACCTATAAATGATGTTTTATGAGAAAATATACGCTTTGCAGCACTTTGTGCATTCTCACAATATTTTTCAAAAGCAGGAACTGCTTTACTCAAATGCTTGCCTATAAATTTAATCTTACAGATTTGTAGCATTAATTTTTTCAATAAATCTCGGATTTTCTTTGATGTAGCAATCAAAATCATAAACACTAAGGTAAATAGGTTCATCGCAAAGCCTAAGCCTATCATCCATGCAGTTGATGCATCAAAGTTTTCTGAAAACTTACCATAAAAAACTAAGGAGGCAATTGCATATATATTACTTGCAATCATAAACGCAATAAAGTTAGATACTATAATTCCTGTTGAATCGCTTGCCTTTACCTGCTTCTGCGTAAATAAATATACCTGAACAGGTTGTCCTCCAGTAGCAAATGGAGTTATTGCATTAAAGAAATGCTCAGACTCGCCAATTAAATAAACATCAAAAAATTTTGCATTAAAGCGATTTTGCTTTGCTATGAAGCATAATGACATAGGCCATAAAACTGCATAAATAACAAGGCATAAAACTGCTTTTCCCATCTCTATACCATTTACAGTCTTTATTAATTTTATTGTTTTATCAAAATCATTAAAACTAAAAAGAATAATAAAGACAACCGCAGTTATTATAAGGACAATTAAAATTGATATGATTGTTTTTTTATTATTGACAGGCTTCTTTTCCTGTTTCTGTTCAATTTCTTGATTTTCCATATTTTCACAAATCCTTTTCTATTCATTATTTTACTTAAATATTGAATTTTTATCAATAGTTAATGACATTTTTCTTGATAATGAGAAAAAAATTTGATAAAATTTTTTAAGTAAGCATACTTTTATCTTAGGAGTGTGAGTTATGAATAATAATAAAAAAAGGATACAATATTATAAAGATTTAAAGAATGATGACTTCTCAGGAACACACATCACTGTTAAACCTTTATCTGATAAATATAAATATTTACATAAGAATCCATTATGGCATATTCCTGCAAACTTTGTTTATTTTGTAATTGCAAAACCACTCTTCTGGCTGATTACAAAATTGGTTTGTCATCAAAGATATGCAAATAAAAAGCTTTTGAGACAAGCTAAAAAGACAGGTGCCATCATTTATGGAAACCATACTACTTTGCTTGCAGATGCTTTTGTACCCAATTTAGTTTTCTCATTTAGAAGAAACTATATAGTAGTATCACCAGAAACACTATCTATTAAAGGAATAAAAACTCTACTTTCATATCTAGGAGCAATGCCATTAACAGAAAAAATGTCTTTAAAAAAGAAATTTTTAAAGGCATTAGAACATCATTTGAACAAGAAAAAATTAATTACGATTTATCCAGAAGCACATATTTGGCCATATTATACAAAAATAAGACCATTTGATGATACAAGCTTTAAATATGCAGCTCTATTTGATAAGCCTGTATTTGCTCTTACAAATTGTTATCAAAAACGTAAATTTGGAAAGAAGCCTAAAATCATAACTTACTTTGATGGTCCATTCTATCCAAAACCAGAATTCAATACAAAGGACAATGCTGCTTACCTAAGAGATCTTGTTTATAAAGCAATGGTGGATAGAGCTGAAAAATATTCTACCTATGCTTATATTGAATATGTACAAATTTTAGAGGAAGAAAAATAAAATTTTATACTATGACAAAAGGCTCTTTGATTAATCATCCAAGAGCCTTTTTTATCTTTTACAATTGAAAGGTGTATATCACCTATTGCTCATCAGAATTACTGTAATCTAAGCACGCTTCTTCTTTACACTCAAAAAGAGATTCATATTTCCACTTTTTACTTTTGAGCATAATCACACCTGAAATTACATAAATAGAATGTACAGCAACAAGCATAACCATATTTCCTATCGTTCCATCCACTGTTTGCGCAGTAGCGGCAGAGCTTGACACAATAGCCCAAAATCCAGTGAATAGATCTTCCAAAAAATGAATGATAATACATACCCATACATTGCGTGTTCTTAAATAAACCGCACATAGATAAAATCCTGCCATAAATGTGAAAAGTACCTGCCCAATCGTTGTTATCAATGTGTTCGGTGTAGTAATAAGGTTGAGAAAATGTCTTAACCCAAAAATAATGGAAGATATAAGTGTTGCCACCCAAATAAAACTTTTTTTATTTTTCCAGCTATCAAGCATTTGCGTAAACATTGCACCACGAAACAAAAATTCTTCACTAACAGCAATCGCAAGATTATAGAAAATAAAACCTATAACCGTTGAAGCAGATGGCGTTATATCAGGCTTATCATAACTGAATATAAAAGCCATTACTGCACAAATTAGACCTACCAACCCAAAAGTAAATAGACCTTTAAAAAGACCTTTGCACTGTAATGTAAAAGGGATTTTATGATAAATAATAAAGCATACTGCAATAACGATTAAGAGTGTAATTGTATATTTTATCGTGCTTGCCCAATAGAAAGGTAACTTATATAAAAGCGGATATGTTATGCCCCATACTAATGGCATCGCTATTGCAAAAAGAAGGATTGAAAATAAAATAGGAAATTTGGCTATTTTTTTCATACTACTCATGTTGCTTTTAATCTAATATATGGTATAAGAAATGTGGAGTCTGTTCTAACCAACTAGGCCAATCATGTGGACGATCATATCCCCAATAATCGAACCATGCAGGAACAGAATGACGACTAAATTCAAAGTCTAGTGCTCTTGTATCATTTAAGCATTCTTCTTCCCATGCTCCTTGGCCAACACAGACAATAATTCTTGCTCTACGATACAAATCTAAATAAGGATGATTCATATCCATACAACGCATAGAATCTAACGGAGAATTTAAGAAAGTCAAATCATCAGCATAATTCTTAAAGAAGAACCCGGAATGATAAATTCCAGAAAGTGCTAAAACAGCGTCAAAAATATCTGGCTTTCTCATAAAGAAATTCATAGCATGATATGCTCCCATAGAGCATCCAAAAGCAAGAATTCCAGAAGCTACACCTCCGCCATTCCCATAGGTATTAATCTCATAGACACGGTGCACTATTTCATTAATAATATAATTGAAATATGCCTCCTGTGCTTCAATTCTCCACCGAGGGTTCTTATTCACATCACTCCAAGATTCTCCATCAATAGAATCCACACAAAAAACTTGTATTTTCCCTTGGTCAATATACCAACGCATTGCCTCAATTAGTCCTCGATTTTCATAATCGAAAAATCTTCCGTTTTGACAAGGAAAAGCTATGCAAGGCTTTCCTGCATGACCAAACACCTTATACTCCATATCTCTTCCTAGAGTAGGACTATATTCTCTATAATACTCTACCTTCATATACTACCTCATTCATTAAATATATTGATTTAAAATTGCCTCAAGCCATTCTTGACGTCCTGATGCATTTTCAATTTGGTCATGAGCTAAGGCATACTCACTTAATTCTTCTAAGGTCACTTTCTTATCTGCAATTTTCTTACCAATACCTGTTGTATAGGATTGATAACGCTCTGCCTTAAAGTTTTCAAACACTTTATCCTCTAGCAATTTTGCAGCAATACGTAAGCCTCTTGCGAAGGTATCCATACCAGCAATATAAGAGATAAATAAATCCTCATCTGTAAAGCTTTGACGACGCACCTTAGCATCAAAGTTTAAACCACCTGTACCTAAACCACCATTTAATAAAACCTCATACATTGCTAGGATAGCATCATAAAGATTTGTTGGAAATTGATCTGTATCCCAGCCTAAAAGCATATCTCCTTGGTTGGCATCAATTGATCCTAATACGCCATTAATTCTAGCAACATTTAGTTCATGATTGAAGGTATGAATGGCTAAAGTTGCATGATTTGCCTCAATATTCATTTTAAAATCTTTTTCTAAGCCATAGGTTCTTAAGAAACCTAATACAGTTTGAACATCAAAATCATATTGATGCTTTGTTGGCTCCTTTGGTTTTGGTTCAATTAAAAGCTGTGCGTTTAAACCAATCTTTTTATTATAATCTCTTGCAAGAGTTAAAAGAGTTGCATAATGGTCAAGTTCTTGTTTCACATCTGTATTTAATAATGTATCATAACCTTCTCTTCCACCCCAGAAGACATAGTTCTTACCACCAAGCTTCTTTGTAGTATCCATAGCTTTTTTGATTTGAGCTGCAGCATAGGCAAAAACATCAGCATTAGGGCTTGTACCTGCACCTGCTAAATATCTCTTATGGTTAAAGCAGTTTGCAGTTCCCCATAAACATTTGATATTCGTACCCTTCATCTTTTCTAGCACATAATCTGAAACCTTATCTAACGCCTCATTAGATTCCTTTAATGTTGGCATCTCAGGTGCTAAATCACGGTCATGGAAACAAAAATATTCAATACCAAGCTTGTCCATAAATTCAAAGCCTGCATCTACCTTTTGATATGCTTCCTGTAAAGGATCACTATCCTCAAAGGTTCTTACCATTGTGTTAGAACCAAATTGATCAGATCCCTTAGCACATAAAGTATGCCACCAACTCATAGCAAACTTTAAATGCTCATGCATAGGCTTACCTAAAATCACTTCATCTTTGTTGTAATACTTAAAAGCTAAAGGATTGGTTGACTTTGGTCCTTCATATGCGATTTTTCCCACTTTAAAATATTCTTTCATCTTTTCTTCCTCCTATATTTCAAAAGCTTTTTTATAATATTTTTTTAAACTTAAATACGCATCTTTATAGAGTTCATACCCTTTTGAATACTCCTCTATCCACTTTACATTAGGTTGTGTAACATCTAATACCTTTATAATTTTATCTGTTGCCTCCTTGATGGTTGGGTAAACATGGTCAGCAACCATTGCGAGAATTGCAACTCCTAAGGCTCCACCCTCATCTTGAACAATCCGTTCAATTGATGTATTAAAGGCTGAAGCTAAAATAGTTCTCCAAAGAGTTCCTTTTGCCCCTCCACCAGAGGCTCTAATATGATATTGCTGTTTTGGTAGCAAGCTATAACAATCCTTAAGACTATAGCTAACTCCTTCTAATACAGCTCTTATTATATCAGAATCTTTAGTGTTTTGTCTAATACCAATAAATGTTCCTGAAGCATAAGGATCTAAATGTGGTGTTCTTTCCCCATTCAAATAGGGCAAATAAATTAATCCGTTAGCAAGTGGTTTAGAAGCACTAGCCTTTTCATTTAAAGTGTTATAATCTGTACTTTCAAATAGCGTTTCTTTTAACCACTTATAGGAAAGTCCACAGCCATTGGTAACTCCCATAATATGGTAGGTATTTGGAACAGCATGCATAAATATTTGTAATGGATTGTCCTCTACATCCTCTTTATGAATTGGAGAAAAAACAACACCAGAAGAGCCTAAAACTAAACTTAGATCTCCACGTTCAATAATGCCATTTCCTATCGCTGCAGCAGCCTGGTCTCCAGCTCCACCTACAACAAAGCAGTTTTCACTCAAGCCTAATTCTTCTGCTAATTCCTTTTTTATGTAACCACTAATTTCAATAGATTATAATCTGTCTATTATAAACATCTGACGATGACGACGATCTTACGCGTGTAGATCTCGTTGGTCGCCTTATCATTAAAAAAAAATGGGGGGGGGGGGGGGGG
>JAIDMV010000169.1 GCA_029050385.1 Anaeroplasmataceae bacterium
ATTTTATATAAAAATCTTTTATAAGTGGGGAGTGAAAGATATTCTATTGTTGTCATAAAACCCACCCCTTTACAAAAAGATGTAGGTACAGACATCCAAAAAGGACGCCTGTACCATATTTTTCATTTCTAATAATTACTTACTTGCTTTAATACTGTCGTTTAAAGTCTTTATTGCAGCTTGAAGACCTTCTAGATTATCTAAAGTTACTTCTCCTGCCTTAATACTTGCTGTTAAAGTATTTGGAGCTGACCAGAAGTTAGCTGGAACTGCAGTTTGTGCATGAGCAAACTTAGCTTGTTCAACTAAACACTTAACATTTTCACTCTTAAGAACATCTGGATCAGCAGCTGCCTCTAGATTACATGGAGCAACACCATTTTTATTAAATCTCTTTAATTGGCATTCTTTATCAGATAAGAACATTGCTAATTGATGAGCTGCAGCTAAACGTTCAGCATTTCCTTGAGATCTTTGAGGGTTAACACCAAATAACTTACCACCTAAGAAAGCACCTAAATGCTTAGTTTCTCCATCAATTGTAATTGTTGGCATAGGTGCACAAGCATAATTATCACCTAATGCTTCTTTATAAGTTGCAATATCCCAAGTACCTGCGATACAACCAATTAATCCGTTTGTAGGTGTTGGAGCTTCCATAGCATTTTGCCAACAAGGATTAGTCATAATAGTAATTAATGCTTTTGCAGCCTTTAATCCATTTGCTCCATCAAAATCAGCTGTTACACTATGAACTGCACCATCCTCATCAAATGTCATCTTATAATCTGCGCCGAATGTAAATAATGCACCAGCACCCCAGAATGCTTCTTCTAGGTTATAACCAAGCTTTAATCCTTCATCTGCACATACTCCTAAGATAGATTCAATAGAACCTGCTTGTTCTGCAGTTAATTTTGACTTGTCATATTGTAAATAATATGTGTTGTCACCTGTATAAGGATATGCATAATAATCACCATTGAAAGTTGCAAGATCCTTACCTAATTCACTGTTCTTCTCATCAATGAATGTTGCATTAGCTCCAGATACTCTTGCTAAAGCACCTTTCTCATAAAGAGCTGTAATTTTGTCTGAAGCGAATTCAAATACATCTGGTCCAACAACCCAGTCTTGAACTTCACTATCAACTTTGTCAGGACCATGTTCTACATAAGTGATTTGATACTCATGATCATCACCAGCAGCCTTTCTTGCTTTCTTAAAGTCTTCAAACAATTCTAAATTAAATTCTTTGTCTGAAGCAGTACCTGAGTACTCAAGCTTAATTACATTGCTTCCTCCTTCGCTTTCTTCTCCACAGCTTGCCAAGCCTAAAGCTAATACAGCAACTGCACCTAGGGCAAATAATTTCTTTTTCATTTTTTTCTTCCTCCTTGAATTTTATATTTGCCATTTCACTAAATCAGTGAAATATTATTGATTTATTAATTTTGGTTTCCCAAATTAATATCTAAAATTGTATTGAGGATTTTATTCCATTGAAATCCAATGATTTTATCCTCTTCTTCATTGATAGGAGTAAGATTAGATTCTATAAATATAGTTCTTAAACCTAACTCCTTAGCTGGATGTATATCGCATTCTGCATCATTTCCAATCATCCAAATTTCGCCTTCAGCATTGAAACTTTTTATAGCTTCTTTGAAAAATTCTAAATTTGGCTTTTTGACACCATATGCGGATGAGATAGCAATACCATCAAAATATTCATCTATTCCTAATTTTTTTAATTCAGGTAAAGTAAATGCTTCTTGTGCATTAGACAGGACATAAAGTGATACACCCTCAATTTTTAGCCTTTTTAATAATTTCTTTACTCCTTTATAAAGATGAATGTATTTTGTTGATCCCTTCCTAAATTCCCAAGCTACCTTTACAGCTTGATTCTTTGATATACATAGCAGTTCTTCAAACACTTCTAATATGTCAATTTCTTCTTTGCTTTGTTGTTTTTGCTTACACAAAGATAAATACTTTTTTCTTAGTTCTGAAGAATTACACTTTTGAAACTTTTTGGTTTTTTTAGCAACCTTCTTCCAAAAGCTTTCGCTCTCTTCATCAGTGTGAATATCTATTAAGGTTCCATACAAGTCAAACAGTACTGCCTTCATATTTATGCACAACTCCTCAAGTTATTTTTCTCTTTACGTAAATATACCC
>JAIDMV010000017.1 GCA_029050385.1 Anaeroplasmataceae bacterium
GTAAAATAACGATGAAAAATACTACTTTTTTCATAGAATTTTTAATTTTTTACAAAAACCTTTATTTTTTATAAAAAAAACTTTACATTTGATTTGACTTTATGTATAATATTATAGGAATTCGTCCTTGGAAGGAGGCTTAGTCATGCCAAAAACTGTTGTACGTGAAAAAGAAAGTATCGAAGATGCATTACGTAGATTTAAAAGAGATGTTTCTAGATCTGGTAACCTTCAAGAGGCGAAAAAGCGTCAATATTATCTAAAACCTAGTGATGTTCGTAAACAAAAGCGTCAAGAGGCTCGTAAGAAATATAAGTAAGAAAAAGGGCTTTTAAGCCCTTTTCATTTTTAAAGAAAGGAAAGATATTATGAAAATCTTTATGATAGGAGATTCTACTATGAAGTATAATAACATCTATTCTTACCCACAAGTGGGATGGGGACAGGTGTTACATCTGTTTGCTAAAAATGACTGTCTTATTGAAGACCATGCAGAAAATGGTAGAAGTACAAAGAGTTTTATTGAAGAAGGCAGATTTGATGTCATCTTAAATAGATTACAGCCTGGAGATTATGTTCTCTGTCAATTTGGTCATAATGATGAAAAAATCAACGACCCTTCTCGTTATACAGATGCCTATGGTGTGTATCAAGAAAATCTAAAATATTTTGCCAAGAGGACAGAAGAAAAAGGCTGCCATATTGTATATGCAACCTCTATTACAAGACATAAGTTTGAGAATGGAAAATGTATTAACTCTCATCAAGACTATCCACAGGCTATGCTAGATTTTGCAAAAGAATATGGATATACTTGCATTGATTTAAACAAACTCACTATAGATTTATATAATAAATTAGGTGAAGAAGAATCAAAGAAATTTCATATGATTTTTCCTGCAGGAACCTATGCAGCTCATCCAGAAGCTAAGGATGATCACTCTCATCTAGTTATGGAGGGAGCACTTATGGTGGCTGAGACCTTTGTAAGAGCTTTGGCAAAAACAACTGACCCATTAAAAGAATGCTTTTTAGATTTGCAAAATAAAGAGCCAATAGATGAAAAAATGCTTATTGATTAGCCCGTTTGGGCTTTTTTCTTTTTCTTCTTATGTTATATTCAAAAGATAAATCCTTTTCACATGTTTTCATCGCATTATAGGTTATTCCCATCATAAACATAGATATGACTAGACTTGAACCACCATAGGAGACAAATGGTAAGGTTACACCTGTAACAGGGATTAGACCAATGACAACTGCGATATTGATGAAAACTTGAATCATAAGAAGAGAAGTAAACCCAAAAACTAAGTAGCTTGCAAAGCTATCCTTTGAAGCTTTAGCTAATTTATAACCCAAATATATTAAATAACCAAACAAGAAAATTAGGAGCACACCACCTAATATACCAAGTTCCTCCACGATTATAGCAAAAATAAAATCATTGCCTGGCTCGGGTAAATAAAAATATTTTTGTTTGGATTTGAATAGTCCATATCCAAATAGGGAAGCAGGAGAAATAGCATATAAGGATTGAATGATTTGAAATCCACTCCCTAGGGGATCATTCCATGGATCTAGAAAAGAAATAATGCGCTCTAATCGGTATGGAGCAGCTAGGATCATTAAGGTTAGACCCACTACAGCAGCAACGACTCCTATGACTATATTTTTCAGTTGAAATTCTCCTACAAACAACAGCATTACAATACTCATAACCATAATTAGGCCACTACCAAAGTCTGGCTGTAAAAGAATCAAACCAAAAA
>JAIDMV010000170.1 GCA_029050385.1 Anaeroplasmataceae bacterium
CTGTGATACAGGTAATTTTCTTACAACAGAGGATAATATTCCTATTGTCTTTTTAAAAAGGAATATTCAAATTGGTCATTATTATAAAACAATAACGATTCAAAGCTTAAGTACAAACAAGAATATTCCTATATTTGAGGTAAAAAGCTTTAAAATAAAAATTAAAAATAAGTATGTAAAAAAGGATGTCTATTTAGCTTATGGAGACATAGCATTTAATGTGATGTTTGGTTCAAACTTATTAGGGGGATAGAAATGTTATTATTGAAGCTTTTATCAAAGCTGTTTAAAAAGGATGAGGTTTGTTATTTATATAACCAGATGAGTCTGCCTGAACCTTTATCAGAAGAATCTGAAAAAATGTATGTAGAAAAGATGCTAGAGGGAGATTTAAATGCAAGAAATGTTTTGATTGAGCATAATATGAGACTTGTTGTATTTATTGCTAAACGCTTTGAGTCACCTAAGGTTCTGTTGGAAGATTTAATCTCTATAGGGTCAATGGGACTTATTAAAGGTGTAGAAACCTTTAAGCTAGATAAAAATATCAAGCTTGCGACCTATGCCTCACGCTGTATTGAAAATGAAATCCTTATGTTTTTACGAAAAGTCAGTAAGCAAAAAAATGAGGTATCCTTAGATGAGGCCTTAAATGTAGATGGAGATGGCAATGAGCTGTTACTTGCGGATGTCATTCCAACCAATCAAATGCTTGCGATTGATGAGGCAATTTCTAATGAAAAGGAAAGGATTATGTATGAGGCTGTAGAAAAGCTTAATGCTCGAGAAAAGGAAATCATTACATTACGTTTTGGACTATACAGGCATGAGGAGTTAACTCAAAAGGAAGTTGCAGATAAGCTTGGCATAAGTCAAAGCTATATCTCTAGATTGGAAAAAAAGATTATTGACAAGTTGAAGTATGAAATGGAAAAAAAGTTAACAATTGTATCTAAATAATGAATAGTTTTCGTAGAAGTCTTCCATATTAAATATGAAAGGAAGATTATATGCATAAGGTTGAGATTACAGGAGTAGATACCTCTAAGCTAAAGACTCTATCGAATGAAGAACAACAGGAGTTGTTGCTGAAAATAAAAGATGGAGATATGCAGGCTAGAGAAAAGATGATTGCTGGTAACTTAAAACTGGTTTTATCTGTACTGAAGCGATTTAATGATCGCAAGGAAAGCATGGATGATTTATTTCAAGTGGGCTGTATCGGACTTATGAAGGCTATAGATAATTTTGATTTATCGCATAATGTGAGGTTTTCAACTTATGCGTGTCCTATGATTATCGGAGAAGTAAGAAGACATCTGCGAGATAATGGTGCTATTCGTGTTTCTAGAAGTTATAAGGATATTGCATATAAGGCAATTGGATACAAAGATAAATTTTTATTAGAGCATCATAGAGAACCATCTATCAATGAAATTGCCGAACACTTGAATGTAGATAGTGTAGATGTGATTTTAGCATTAGAGGCAATTCAAGATACCATCAGTATGTCTACACCGATTTATGACAATGGGGGAGATGTCATAGAGTTAGAGGATCAAATTGGTGGTACAGATTATATTACAGAAAACTGGATGAGGAACAATATGATTAAAGAAGCATTCTCTAAGCTGTCTAAAAGAGAACAGGCAATTATTTATGACCGGTATTATTTAGATAAAACACAAATGGAAATTGCTGAAGAACTTTCCATATCTCAGGCACAGGTCTCAAGACTTGAGAAGAATGCATTAAAAATCATGTATGATTATATGCAATAAGGCTAATTCATAAGTTAGCCTTTATTTTTTTGCTATTTTATGGTATCATAGACAAAGAGGTGAAAATTATGCATAATATTTGGCATGATATTGACGATGATAGAATCAAAAAGGATAATTTCATCGCTTGTATAGAAATTCCTAAGGGAAGTAAGAAAAAGTATGAACTCGATAAAGAAACAGGATTAATTATATTAGATCGTATTTTATATACATCTACTCATTATCCTGCAAACTATGGATTTATTCCTAGAACCTATTCTCAGGATAAAGATCCACTAGATGTTTTAGTTTTATGCAATGAAACGTTTGATCCACTTGTTTTAGTCAAATGTTTTCCAATTGGCGTAGTAAAAATGTTTGACCAACAGGAAAGTGATGAAAAGATTATTGCAGTATGTCAAACTGACCCAATGATGAATAATTATAGAGATATCAGTGAACTTCCTCAACATTATTTTGATGAGATGACACATTTCTTTTCTGTATATAAAACTCTAGAGGGTAAGGATACTGTAGTAACTGAGATTTGTGGTAGAGAAGAAGCTGAACGTATTATAGAAGAATCTATAAATGCATATAAGAATTTATATATTAAGTAGTAAGGAGATTATATTATGGCATTAACTGCTGGAATTGTAGGCTTACCAAATGTAGGTAAATCTACACTATTTAATGCAATCACTAAGGCAGGTGCTTTAGCGGCAAACTATCCTTTCGCTACAATTGAACCCAATGTAGGTATGGTTGAGGTTCCTGATGAAAGATTAGATGTTTTAACAAAAATGTATAATCCAAAAAAATCAACAAAAGCCGTTTGTGAATTTACAGATATTGCAGGTTTAGTTAAAGGAGCTTCTAAAGGGGAAGGATTGGGAAATCAATTTTTAGGAAACATTAGAAATTGTGATGCTATCCTAGAAGTGGTTCGTTGTTTTGAGGATGGGAATATTACTCATGTGGAAGGAACGATTGATCCTGTTAGAGATGCAGAAATTATACAATTAGAATTGATTTTATCAGATTTAGAATCTATTGATAAGAGAATTGTAAAAATAGAAAAGAAGGCACAATCTAAAGTTGATGATGCACCTTTTGAATTTGAACTATTAAAGAAGTTAAAGAAAACTTTAGAAGCAGAACTTCCAGTTCGTAGCTTAAGCTTTGATGAAGCTGAGCTTCCATATTTGAAAAATTACGGATTGCTTACATCTAAGCCTTTTATGTTTGTTGCAAATATTGCAGAATCCTCTATTGCAAATCCAGAGGCTGATTCTTTATATCAAAAACTAAAGGCATATGCTGAAAAAACAAATTCTAAAATTATCGGAATTTCTGCTCAAATTGAATCTGAGCTAGCTGTTTTAGATGATGAAGATAAAGAAATGTTCTTAGCGGATTTAGGTATAGAAGAACCTGGCTTAAATCGTTTAGTTACGGCAACCTATGATTTATTAGGATATGCAACCTATTTTACAACTGGTCCTGATGAATGTAGAGCATGGACCTTCAAAAAGGGAATGCTAGCACCTGAATGTGCAGGTATCATTCATACCGATTTCCAACGTGGCTTTATTCGTGCTGAAACTGTAGCTTATACAGATTTAGTTTCCTGTGGCTCTATGCTTAAGGCAAAAGAAGCAGGACTTGTGCGTCAAGAAGGTAAGGATTACGTTGTAAAAGATGGCGATGTTATGCTATTCAAATTTAATGTATAAAATAAAGGAGACTTGAAAGTCTCCTTTTCAATTGTTAAAATATTCATTTAGATTACTTAATTATAGTAATTTTTTGTATATGATTTTGTTCATCAAGAATGATTTTCTTGCGATTATATTTTTGAAAGTTTTTAATAGCTTCATCAAATGCATTACCTTCAAAGACGGACATATTGATTTCTTTTAGCATATCCTTAGCAGAATATTCAAGCTTTAATCCCTTTACGATATAATGATTAGAAGGAGTAATAATTAGTCCATATTCATCAAGTATATAAACTTCCATAAGCTTACCTAAAGCATTTTCTATTGTGAATTCTTTTGAAAGTTTAGCTTGATAAATAGTTTTCTTCCCTTCAAAATCTACAATAAATAAAAGATTTTCTGCATGAATTGTCTTATGTTTTGGTGCACCAGAAATAAATAAGTAGATGGCTACACCAATAAATAAGGCAGCTCCAATAAATAAGCCTATGATAGTTAAAAGCAATTTGGAATCATAATTTAGGGTAGTAATAATACCATAGATGAAAAGCATAAGGCCTAAGCTACCAGATATGATAGCTAATATCCATCTAGGGAATGAAGTTCCTTCTTTATTATTTAAGTTTCTTTCAAATTCTTTTAATCTTCTTGATTTGAAAAGAGTTATGCCATCTAGGACAATCATCATAGAGGCAACGTAACCTATTAATACACCAAAGATACTTCCAATTACTTCAAGTATAGTGATAAGATCTAATGTATAAGGTGTGACAAAGATGAGTATGTAGCCTACAATCTCTCCTAAGCAAAATAAAGATATTACAATAGATTGCCATAATCTTTTGTTTCTTAAGGGTAAAACTCTTACAATAAACATAATGATATAATTTGAGATAAAAGTAGAAATTGCAAGAGAAATAATATTCATAATCAACCAACTCCTATATAAAAGTATTATAGCACAATTATACTCTATTGTAAAATTTTACTTGCAAAATAATTTCTCTATTGACATAATACAGTTAGTACAGTATAATACAGTATGTAAAAAGAGGTGTAAATATGATTGAACTTAAGAATGTGAGCAAATTTTATACCAATAATGGTGTTGTTACACTTGGTTTAAGAAATATTGATTTAAAATTAAATGCAGGAGAAATTGTAGCTATAACAGGAGATTCTGGTAGTGGTAAGTCTACTTTATTAAACGTTATCACTGCAGTGGATACATATGAAGAAGGAGAAATCTATTTTGAAGGAAATGAAACCTCCTATTTTAATCAAAATGATATGGACATGTTTAGAAAAAACAATGTGTCCTTT
>JAIDMV010000171.1 GCA_029050385.1 Anaeroplasmataceae bacterium
CTTTAAATCTGGTGCTTGATTCGTTTCAAACACATCATAGACTAAAATAGAAAGCTTTGAGGATAAGGCTTCATTCTTATGAATATCCTCTATAAGTCTTTTTACTACATCCTCTTTTTCTACAATTAAAAAGTAAATAATTTCATCCTTTGGGGCAGGACCTGGTACATAACTGCAATAAGCCGCATTTTTCTTGTCATGTGCATAGATTCTTTCGCCCTCATTATCCAAGCTCTCATTATAGGTAAATAAAACATCCTCATGAATCTGATTTACAAATGGAGAAATATTATTCTTCTTTAATACCTGATATACTTCTTCAGAGGTTTCTATATCAATTGTTTCTACTGCAATATAATGTTCTTGTTTGGCATCATATAATGCTGCACCTGACATACAGACTACTGGATGTGTAATTTTAACATCCTCTAAAAGAGGCATAAAGGTTGTAGGTGTTCTCGTCGTAAATAATGTTACATTCGTTCCAATACGGTTTAAATAATTCATTTTGTATTGCATAAAGCCTCTGAAACGATCACTATCTTTAAGCAGCATACCATCAATTCCTACACAGAATAAAAGATTCTTATTATTATGTCTACGAGGAAGACGGAATAAATTCACACCTAAAGCTATCAATACACCCACTATGGTAGATAAAATACGGTTCGTACCAAATTGCCACTGCCAGTATCCAACATTAATATTTGGATTAACAGTAACAGATAAGAAGGTGAGTATAGCAACAAACACTGCTTGATGTTGTTTTAAAGATACTCCTGTTACAACTACCGCAATTGTAAAGATAGAAATAAGCAGATAAGGAACAACAAAATTAAAGGTTTCTAAACTGACAGATTGAAGATTTGGCCACTTTCCACCACAAAGCTCATAAACAGAAATCAAAAGAATTCCTATTCCGCCACCAATGATTGAGGCAACACATCTGTTCTTTGCCTGATTTAAGCTTGCTTCCTTACTTGCATGAACAGAATACGCTGTTGCAAGTCCTGCAAAAAATGGATTATACCAAGAAAACGCAAAATTGTCAGGAACCCCTGGAATGTATTCAAATAATTTTAGAATGATAAAAACAAGAAGGCAACAAAATACACAAATTGCTGTTTTAATTGTCCTTAATCCTATCTTCTTCACTTATACTTCACCTCTTTACCACAAACATAGGAAGCGAGTTTTCGCTTCCTATTAGTATTTTCTATTTTTACAAATGATTTAAAATTTCAGAAATGGAATTAACAATTATGTCTGGCTGATTTTCTATAGAGTTTAAATTTGAGTCTGCAAAAAGTCCTTGCTTCACCCAGATGGTGTGCATATGTAAGTTAGCTGCAGGCTCGACATCATTATCTAATCTATCTCCAATCATATAGGCCTCATTCGGAAGACATCTGGCAGTGGACAAAGCCAGCTTGAAAATTTCTAAAGATGGTTTAGTCATACCAACCTCTGAGGAAGATATGACAATATCAAAGTATTTTCTTATGCCATATTCCTCCAAACGCTTCTCTGTCCCAAGGCTTTGATTTGCAATAATACCTAAATGATATTTCCTTTGAAGTTGTTCAAGAAGAAAAGGAACTTCTGAATATAGTTTTTCTAAATGAATAGGCCACTCTTTTTTTTCCAAATTGAATTCCTTAATGATTGCCTTGTATGGAGACTGGTTCTTAAATATATATTCTCTATACTTCTCTTTTATAGCTTCTCTTGTTAGGACATTTGACTGTTTCAAGAGATCATTAAAGCGATATTCTTCACATTCCGTTTCATCAATTAGGGTTGAACCTAAATCAAAAAACAACCACTTTATCATTTAGATTTTCAACTCCTTTAGTAAAAAAACATTAACTATTATTTTATAACAATATTTACAAGTTTCTTAGGAACATAAATTGTTTTTACAATTTCATGTCCATTTGTAAAACTAATAATTTTCTCTAACGCTAAAGCCTTTGAAATAATCTCCTCTTTTGATGCATCTACAGGAACTTCAAGTTTATCTCTAAGCTTACCATTCACTTGAACAACTAAAGATAAACTTTCAGAAGCTAGCATAGATTCATCATATGTAGGCCAAGCTTCAAAGGTAATCGTACCCTCGTGTCCCAAATCACTCCAAAGCTCTTCACCAATATGTGGACAGATTGGATAAAGAAGCTTTACAAAGCCTTCCATATAAGGACGATATATAGAGTTTGCCTTATACGCTTCATTTAAGAAAGTCATCATTTGAGCAATAGCTGTATTAAAATTCAAACTATCAAAATCTGAAGTTACTTTCTTTACAGTCTGATGATACATCTTATCTAACTCATGTGTATTTGTATCACTAAATTTTGAGGTATATTCCTCTTGATGATAGAATCTCCATACACGATCTAAGAACTTACGAGCTCCTTCAAGTCCTTTACTACTCCAAGGTAAGGATGCCTCAAGTGGTCCCATAAACATTTCATAAAGACGTAAAGTGTCTGCACCATATTCCTTAGCCACATCATCTGGGTTAACAACATTGCCGCGAGATTTGCTCATCTTCTCATTATTTTTTCCTAAAATCATTCCCTGATGGAATAATCTTTGGAAAGGTTCTTTTACAGGTACAAGTCCTTTATCATACAAATAGTTTGTCCAAAATCTAGAGTATAACAAATGCCCTACAGCATGCTCAGAACCACCCAAGTATAAATCTACAGGTAGCCAGTGTTTTAACAATTCATAATCTGCAAAAGTTTCTTCATTCTTTGGATCAATATAACGCATAAAATACCAGCTTGAAGCTGCAGAACCTGGCATTGTATTTGTTTCACGAATACAAGGCTTTCCCTTATAGGTTGTATGAACCCAGTCACTTGCATTTTCAAGTGGTGCTGAACCACTCTTCTTTGGCTTGTAATCATCTAATACGGGAAGGACAAGAGGTAAATCCTTATCCTCTAAAGCCTCACTAGTGCCATCTTCATAAAATACAACTGGAATAGGTTCTCCCCAATATCTTTGACGCGCAAAAATCCATTCTCTTAAACGATAAGAAATCTGTTTAGAACCACATTTGTGTTCTTCTAACCAACCAATCATTTTGGCAATGGCATCTTCTTTATTTAAGCCATTAAGGAAGCCAGAATTGATGTGAAGACCATCTTCTGTATAAGCTTCTACCTCTACATTTCCACCCTCAAGAACAGGGATGATATCTAGACCAAATTTCTTTGCAAAGGCATAATCTCTTTCATCATGGGCAGGTACTGCCATAATGGCACCAGTTCCATAGCTTGCAAGTACATAATCTGAAATCCAAATAGGAATTGCCTTTTGGTTGACAGGATTAATCGCATAGGCTCCTGTAAAGACACCTGTTTTTTCTTTATTTAATTCTGTACGCTCTAGCTCGCTTTTCGTACTACATGCCTTTTGATAAGCCTCTACAGCACTTCTTTGACTTTCACTTGTAATCTGATTGACTAAAACATGCTCAGGAGAAAGTACACAATAAGTAGCCCCAAATAATGTATCACAGCGCGTTGTAAATACTGTGAATTCTAAATCTGCATTTTGAATCTTAAACTGAACATGTGCACCAACAGATTTTCCAATCCAGTTCTTTTGCATTTCTTTTGTTGAAGAAGGCCAATTTAAATTATCCAATCCCTCTAATAACTTATCTGCATACTTTGGAATATCAAGTACCCACTGCTTCATATTCTTACGAACTACAGGATATCCACCACGTTCACTTTTCCCATCAATAACTTCATCATTTGCTAAAACCGTTCCTAATTCCTCACACCAGTTTACAGGCATTTCCACTTGTTTAGCAAGTCCATCTTGATACAACTGTTTAAATATCCATTGGGTCCATTTATAATATTTTGTATCACAGGTAGATATTTCTTTTGTCCAGTCATAGGAAAATCCTAGCATTTTTAATTGTCTTGTAAAATTTGCAATATTTGCCTTTGTGAATTCTTCAGGATGGTGTCCTGTTGTAATCGCAAACTGCTCTGCAGGAAGACCAAAAGCATCCCATCCCATTGGATGTAAGACATTATACCCTTCCATTCTTTTCTTACGACATACAATGTCTGTTGCTGTATATCCCTCTGGATGACCTACATGAAGTCCTTGTCCAGATGGATACGGGAACATATCTAAAGCATAGAATTTAGGTTTGGAAAAATCCTTTGTATCTGAAACAAAGGTGTTATGTTTCTCCCAGTATTCTTGCCATTTTTTTTCTATTTCAATATGATCATAATTTTTCATAATACCTCTCCTATTTATTTCGTATTATTTTAGGACCCTGTCCATTCTTAGGCTTTTTATCAGATATCCAAGTTACAACTTTAAATATGATATAGGGAATTGCAAAAGCTAGTAATACTAATCCATACCATAAGGCAATTGTATTCACAAATACAAAGTTGACATGGAAAAAACAATACCAGATCAAGCATCCCAAAAGAATTGTTAAAATCATACATAACGGCATAAATCTTGGCGCCTCATAGTCTAAAAGCATAGAAGTTTTTATCACCATCATTATAAGATAAATCAGAGGATGACCTAAAAGGATTGTAGCTAAAACTGTTATAAAGACATCAGGAGAATCAAAGCCTTGAATAAACCCAACGATAGGTATAACAGCAATATCTAAAATCAAAAGAATAATATGTATAATATTTAATTTTTTAAGCATAATATTCCTCCTTAATTTTCAGAAGTTTGATTTAAAACACTTCTTTTTTGTTTTTCTTTTAGAACGATGTATACTGCTGATATTCCAATCC